>NZ_CP122539.1:605000-905000 GCF_029853675.1 Tenacibaculum tangerinum
TAATAATTCAGTAAACAACCTTTTTAAAGGATCTTTTTTTCTTTCTTAGTGTAAATACACATAAAAAAATTTCTAAAGCAAAAAATAAATTCGATGTCTTTTAATGAAGTTTTTAAGTCACTTTCCATGATAGTTGATTGGTTTTTTCAAAGTTAAAAAGCTTGGAAAAAGTATGGAAAAGGAAACCCGTAAAACGAGAAAATCTTTTCCATACTTTTTCTAATCATTTTCCATAATGTCTCTTAGAATCAGTGCTATGTTTGTATCAGAATTAATCGAGAAAGCAAAAACAAACACATCGATTGGTTTTAATTACAAGATGTACTATCGGTAGAATTTCTTAGAAGGGAAGCTACGAAACGACACCGATACTTATCTTCACTTCCCGCGAAAGAGGCGCGCGACTCTTTTAAAATTTTTAGGCTTTTCAAGCAAAACGAAACTGAGCACCAACGCTTGGAAAGGAATTCTAATGCTCAAAATTTTAAAAGAAATAACAATGGACAAGATTTTAATAATGATTACACTTTTAGTGACTAGTGGATTATACACCATAAATTCAAACTCAACCACCGTAGTACCTGAGTCTACCTCTACGGAAACAACGACAAATGATACGAGTACTACTACCAGTAATGATACGGGTGGAGAAACTGACCAAGACCCAGATCCAGAAGAAGATCCAAATAATGGAGGTAGTTAACGGAAATTAAATTAGTTTAATAAAATGAAGGAGCAATTATAAGTTGCTCCTTTTTTATTTATAAATTAGACCTATGAAAAAAGATAAAACTTTAATTCTCACTTACATAATTATTATAGCTTTATTATCATGTAATAAAAAAACCGTTAAGAATGAGGAAGACGTTAAGGAAGAGGATATTGTAAAGCAATTTACCTATAGAGAAAGGTTAAGTTACTATTTATCTAAAAAAGGAAATTTAGATGATTTTAATATTATAAGAAATATAGCATATTGTTATAATAAATTAGAAAAGCCAGATAGTTCAATTTTTTATATAAATGAATTTTTGAAAAATCAAAAAAATATATCTAATGAACAATTAGGTATGGTATTCTACAGGCTAGGAATTAATTATAAAAAGCTAAATAAAATAAATGAAGCATATAAATATTTTGTCAAGTCTAAAGAACATTATTTAAGAGAAGGAGATAGTCTTAAAGTCGGCGAGAAATTATTTAGTATAGCCAAAATCGAATCAGAAAAAGAATTATACTATAAAAGTGATGAAACATGTATAAAAGCCCTTGAATACTTAAAACCAATAAATTCTTATTTACTACCGTCAATTTATAATTGTTTGGGTATTAATAATTATGAGCAAAGAAAATATGAGTACTCTAATGATTGGTATGAAAAAGCTATAAAGTCAACTCGAGATAGTGTAAATAAGATTAGATATTATAATAATATTTCGATTAACTACAGAGAATTAAGAGATTATAAGCAATCATTAAGTTTATATGAAAAAATTAAGTCAAATAAATATTTTGATAGTATTCCTTTGGATTTAAAAGCAAAAATAATTGATAATAATGCTTACGCAAAGTTTAGAGCAGGTTTGAAAATTAATACTCAAGACTTTTACTTAGCTCAAAAACTTAAAAAAGAATTAAACGATAATGTAGCTTTAATAGCGAATTACAATTATCTATCAGATTATTATTATAGTAATAAAAAAACTAATAAAGCTATTAATAATGCAAATAGAATGTATGAATTAGCACTTAAGTTAGATAAACCAGATGATAGAATAGAAGCTTTAGATAAAATAATTAAATTGGAAAAGAATGAAATCAAAAAAGAAGCTTTATTCCTAGAAAGAATTAATTTAAGTGATAGTATACAAAAAGCTAGAGAAAATTCAAAGATTCAATTTATAGCGTACGTTTATAATTTTCAAGAAGAACGAAAACAAAAATTAGAAGTTAAAGCTGATCTTGCAGAATTGAACCTTAGTTTAGAACAACAAAAATCCCAAAAGCAAGTATGGATTTTTGTCGTTGTTGTTGTGGTATTAGGGTCGGTCGTGTATTTCTTTTATAGAAGAGGACAAACCAAAAAAGAAAAAATTATTGAAGTGTATAAGACAGAAACTCGCTTGGCGAAAAAGATACACGATGAAACGGCAAACGATGTGTATGCAGTGATGAGTATATTGCAAAACAATCCTACTACAGATACGAAGTTGCTTACCAGAATACAGAAAATATATGCGCAAATAAGAGATATATCGCATGAGAATAGTCCTGTACATACGGGAGAACAGTTTGAAAGCTTTTTAAGATACTTGTTTTTAGATTTTACCAACGATACCTGTAAAGTAATTCACAAAGGGGTATCAGAAGCAAATCTAAACGAATTGTCTAAAGAAAAACAAATCGTTTTGTACAGAGTTTTACAGGAGCTACTGGTTAATACAAAAAAACATAGTAAAGCAAGCTTGGTACTCATTACTTTTTCAGTACTAAAAGATACAATATCAGTGGTGTATCAAGATAATGGGAAGGGGGTTGAAAACCTAGTCATGAAAAACGGATTTCAAAATATGGAAACCCGTATAAAATCAGTAGGAGGGTTTGTTACTTTTGAATCAGCGCTAGAAAAAGGATTTCAAGCAAAGTTTCAATTTAAAAAGTAGTTATGTTTCAAAAAGTATTAATTGCCGAAGATGCCGATTACACCTCAAGTGGTATTGAAGTAGCCCTTAGAGATATGCAAATAGCTGAAGTTGCCTATGCACAATATTGCGATGAAGCTTTTTTAAAGCTAAAAAAAGCATGGTTAGATAACAAACCGTTCGATTTGTTAGTGAGTGATTTATCATTTAAAGAAGGCATGCATAAGCAGCGACTTAGCTCTGGAGAAGAACTGATATCCGAAGCAAAAAAACTACAGCCCTCTTTAAAAACCATTGTATTTTCTATTGAAGAGAAACCCTATCGAGTACAGCAGTTGTGCAACGAATTGGAAGTAAATGCCTACGTATGGAAATCGAATCATGGGCAAGAAGAGTTAAAAAAGGCAGTACAGGCTGTTTATAATGGTAACTTTTTTATCACACCCCAATTGGCACATGCCTTACGAGATAAGGTAAGTTTTGAAGTAACAGACTACGATATATTTTTACTCAAACAGTTGGCAGAGGGATTAGATCAAAAAGAAATTAGCGAAATACTGAAAGAAAACCATATAAAACCCAGTAGCATCAGTTCAGTAGAAAAACGCTTGAAGTTATTGAAAGAAAATTTCAATGCAAACAACCCTACACAGCTCATTGCCATTACCAAAGATTTCGGACTTATTTGAATGAAATAGGAATGTACTATCCTGTAAAGTGTGAAAAACTTATTTATCGAGGGTTTGACTTTTTAGAGTTGAACCTTTTTTCAAATAGCAATAACATTGTTTATAAACTTTTTTCCTTGATACATAAAACTTCTTTCTTTTATCAAACGTGTTTTCTTTCTAGATAACGGTTCTTTTTGTGAACAGCACAGGTTGCTTGTTTCAATATTTTTTTTCAATCTGAGGTCTTAATATTTCTTTTAAGTCCTTTAATGCTTCTATTTTAAACATAAGTGCTGATGTCGGTAAAAATATTTTTCCAGAGAATTTGAAAATAATTAGTTTAATATAATAATTACCTAGAAAATATTTTCCAAGGAATATATTTAATATTTTTTTGTACTTTCGCAAAAGAATTTTAAACGTAAGGTGATAGCAAGGGTTTAATCCTCGTAGTTTGCCTCGAAATTCTTAAATAATTTTTTTGAATACCCAGCATGCTTGCATTGGGGCAGTTTAATAACAAGTAAAATGAAAAGAGACAAAATTATTTTTTATGTAACCACAGGACTATTAACGGTATTATTACTTTTTTCGGCAGGAATGTATTTTTTTAACTATGCAGAAGTCGCTAAAATGTTTACAACGTTTGGGTATCCAACTTATATAATTTATCCGTATGCAATAGCAAAACTATTAGGAGTAGTTGCGCTTTGGTTTTTTAGAGGTACGTTTTTAAACGAATGGGCGTATGCAGGGTTCTTTTTTGCATTCATCCTTGCTTTTTTTGCGCATTACATGATTGGAGATGAACAACAAGTAGGAGCTATAATTGCACTGGTATTGCTAATTGTTTCATACATTTATAGTAAAAAAATACAATGAGCAATAATACAACAGCAACAGTTACGCTAACCCAAAAAAATTATTTAGCAGAGGCAAAGATGAGAAATCATTTTGCCGTTATCGATGAGCCTTTAGACTTTGGAGGAGATGACAATGGACCTACTCCAGTAGAGTACTTGCTTACAGCCATAGGTGGTTGTGTTTCCATTACCTTACGTATGTATGCACAACGAAAGGGTTGGAACTTGGGTAAAATCACGGTCAATATGAGTCAAAAGGAACAATTAACACCTCAGGGAATTAAAAAATCATTAGTAGAAGAAATTTCATTTGAAAAAGAAGTTACAGAAGAGCAGCGTGCTAAACTGTTAGAAATAGCAGGAAAATGTCCAGTCGCCAAAATGGTAAAAGAAGCCACAGAAATAGAATCAAAAATAACCATATAAATGAAGAAAATAATCGCTTTTGCAGGTAGTAATAGTCAAAAATCAATCAATAAAAAGCTTGCGATATACGCTTCCAGCTTAGTAGATAATGTAGAGATTATCATATTAGACTTAAATGATTTTCCATTACCAATTTATGGAATCGATAAAGAAATGAAAGAGGGTATACCAGCAAATGCAGTGAAATTTTTAGATAAAATTAAAGAGGCTGATGGAGTTATTGTTTCGTTAGCAGAGCATAATGGAAATTTTACGGTGGCTTTTAAGAATATATATGACTGGATGTCGCGCATAGAACAAAAATTATGGCACAACAAACCTATGTTGTTATTATCAACCTCTCCAGGAGGTAGAGGAGGAGCTTCAGTAATGGAAATAGCTAAAAATGGATTTCCTTATATGGGAGGAAATATCATTACAGATTTTTCTTTACCAAAATTTTATGATAACTTTAAAGACGGAAGAATTGTAAATGAGGAGTTTAATCAAAAAATAAAAGAAGCAGTTACAATTTTCCAAAAATCAGTTTAAACAAAAAATCAAAAATTATGTCAGAAGCGAAGGAAGTTGTAAAAAGATATAGCAATGATGATATCACGGTTGTTTGGAAGCCAAATAGTTGTATTCATTCAAAAAAATGTTGGAAAGGCTTGATACAAGTTTTCAATCCACAAAATAGACCGTGGGTAAATATGGATGGTGCCTCTTCAAAAAGAATACAAGAACAAGTAGCCAAATGCCCCTCAGGAGCATTATCGTGTGCTTCAAAGAATAAAGAAAATCAAGGTTCAAATACTGCAAAAATGAAAGTAGAAGTTTTAGAAGATGGCCCCTTATTAGTTCACGGAAGTTTGGAAGTTTCTCTTTCAAATGGTAAAACAGAAACCAAGAATAACTCAACTGCTTTTTGTAGGTGCGGAGCTTCAGAGAATAAACCGTATTGCGACGGTACACACAAGGAAATAAATTTTAAAGGATAAATATTTATGCAGGTTAAACAAGAAGATAACGGAAAAAAAGGGGAATTCTTTGTTGAGAAAGAGAATAAAAAAGTAGCAATGATGACCTACACTTGGGCAGAAGATGACAAAATAATTATAGACCATACCGAAGTAGCACCAAGTTTAAGAGGAAAAGGAATAGGAGAGGAGTTAGTAGAAGCCTCAATTAATTTTGCAAGAAATAAGAATATAAAAATTGTACCACTATGTCCTTTTGTAAAATCGGTTATTGATGCAACGCCTGAATATTCAGACGTTTTGATGTAAACAAGCTTCCTTTTTAATATTTGCAAAGAATTTATTTTCCTTGGTAAATAAATGTATGTTTTGTATTTTTGTACCCAAAATAAAGAGGCCAAAATGAAGATAGTATTATACGGTAGAAAAGGACATGCGCATACTGTTGCATATAAAAATTTTCTAAAATCTGCGGAAGTTCCATTTGAATACAAAGATGTTTCTGTAGATGACCAAGCAAAAGAACATACCAAAGAACTTTACGAGGGGCAAATTAAATATCCTACGCTATTTGTTGACGATGAAGTGTATTTAACGCCATCGTCAGATACTTTTAACAAATTAATGCAAGACTTAAAGTTAAGAGGCTAACCTTTTAATTTAGGGCAGAAAAATACGAATAGTTGACAGCCAAAACAATGGGAGATATTTCAAAAGACATTAACTCAAAGTTTCCAAACAATAAAATCAAAGCATTTATCAACATAAAGTACACTGCTAATTGGATCAATAGTAAAGAAAACGAGTTTTTCAAGCAATATAGTATTTCAGCGCAGCAATTTAATATTCTTCGCATTCTAAAAGGAGCTAATAAAGCGATTAAAGTTCAAACGATAAAAGATAGAATGATCGAACGAGCTCCTAATGCCACGAGGTTGATGGATAAATTATACGAGAAAAATTTAATTGATCGTGAAAGATGTGAGCACGATAGAAGAGTCGTCTATATAAATATAACGCAGCAAGGAAAAGAATTATTAGAAGAAATAAATGCTAATTTAGATTTAGATTTTATTCAGAACCTTACGGAAGAAGAATCCATTCAACTCAGCGAATTACTAGATAAAATTAGACAGTAGATTTTACGTTTAGATAACGTAAATAATAAATGCAGTTTAGACTAAAAAGGGTTATTTTTGGCACCATGCCTTTTACTTTATACGTCTTTTTCAGGATCATAAATATCCATAATAAAGTGATAGTTATCTAAAGATATTTTGTCTTCTACGAAAGACTTGTTTACAACATTGTTTTTTGAATACTCTCCGTCTTTATAAATATTCCAGTTTTCATTATTTCTGTTTGTTAAGATAACTTTATCAGAATCTATTTCAAAATTACACCAATCGTTGTAATTAGCTATTCTTTTATAACTATGGTCAGAAACTTTCATATTACCTTTTACATCAATACCTTTAATATCTATACACATATTACAAAATTGAACAAAAGTAGTATTATCTAGAGGTATGACAAGAAAAGAATTAGTATTTCCTTTCTTTCTGTAGAGCTTGAAACCTTGCTTTAAATTATGATTATGATAAACTTCTGAAAAAGAGGAGAAGACATTATTTTCTTTAGCAGATTCTATGATAAAATGATTTTGAGTAATCGTTAAATTATTTTCAAAATTCTTTTTCTTCAATTCGAAATCTTTACCAAGATACACTCTACGAACCGTTTCGTCTTCGGCAAGTTCTTCAGGAGTTCCTTCTTTTAAAATACCTCCATTGTACATTAAGTAGGTTCTATCTGTAATGGCAAGTGTAGCCTGTACATCGTGGTCGGTAATTAAAATGCCGATATTTTTATTTTTTAATTGCGCAACGATACCCTGAATGTCTTCTACTGCAATGGGGTCTACACCTGCAAAAGGCTCGTCTAATAAAATAAATTTAGGGTCAGAAGCCAAACAACGAGCAATTTCTGTTCTACGACGTTCTCCACCAGACAATAAATCACCACGGTTTTTACGTACGTGCCCTAAACTGAATTCATCAATTAACTCTTCCAAGCGTTCTTTTCTTTCAGCTTTAGTTCTATCAGTAAATTCAAGAACCGACATAATATTATCTTCAACAGATAATTTTCTAAAAACAGATGCCTCTTGCGCCAAATAACCAATTCCTTTTTGAGAACGTTTGTACATCGCATCGGTAGTAATTTCTTCATCGTCTAAAAAAATATGACCATTGTTAGGCTTTATCATCCCTACAATCATATAAAAAGAAGTGGTTTTACCAGCTCCGTTAGGACCCAGTAGTCCAATAATTTCTCCTTGTTCAACTTCTAAAGAAATTCCTTTTACGACCTTTCTGTTACCGTATATTTTTTGTATGTTATTTGCTCTTAATTTCATTTATTATTGTTGAAAAATGGAGTTGTTTAAGGTATAAAAGTAACAAAACTGTTTCTTAAAATCTTCTTAAATGATTAGGTGATAAAATTAAGCTTCGTCTTCTAAAGCTTCCCAAAAGGCTACAGCTCTTCGTAAATGAGGAATTACGATAGTTCCGCCAACCAATGTGGCAATACTCATAGTTTCCATCATTTCTTCTTTGGTAACTCCGTTTTCGTAAGCTGTTTTTAAATGATAAGCAATGCAATCATCGCAGCGCAGTACTGCAGAGGCTACTAGGCCTAGTAATTCTTTTGTTTTAACAGGTAAATGACCTTCTGCGTAGGCATTGGTATCTAGGTTAAAAATACGTTTGATAATTTTATTGTTAGATGCTAAAATCTTGTCGTTCATTTTAGCACGATAGTCGTTAAACTCTTGGACTTTTTGTGACATTCTTTTGTTGTTGTTTTATAACAAATTTTGAAACATAAATACTCATTTCATATAAAATCATAATGGGTACCGAAACAATTACCTGACTGGCTACGTCTGGTGGGGTAATAATTGCAGACAATATCAGTACTACCACAAATGCATGTTTACGGTATTTTCGTAAAAATTCTGGAGTAATCAATCCTATTTTCGTGAGGAAGAAGATGACTACAGGAAGCTCAAAAAATACAGCAACACCTAGTAATGTATTGGTTATAAGACTAATATAAGCCTCTAGCTTAAAGTTATTTTCTATGGCGTCTGATATTTCAAAATTGTAAAAGAAATATACAGACATGGGTAGAATAACATAATAGCTAAATAAAATACCTAAAAAGAAAAGGAGAGAAGAAGTAAAAATAAATCCTCTTGATTTTTTCCTTTCGCTTTCGTGCAATCCTGGCGCTATAAATCGCCAAAACTCCCATAAAATATATGGAAAAGCAACTACAAACCCTAAAATTAAAGAAGACCAAATACCCGTCATTAATTGCTGTGTAGGATTTAAAGCTTGTAATGTTTGTTTGAATTTAATAGCACAAAAGCTACTATCTATTCCAATAGAAGTAAATACTTTACAAAAAAATTGATAGGTAGCGAAATCAGGCTTTAAGTGAGCCAAGAGTACCTCATTAAAAACAAAGTTAATGTTAAAAAAAATTACGATTGCAATAACAAAAATTGCCGTAAAACTTCTTACTAGATGCCATCTTAGTTCTTCAAGATGGTCTAAAAAAGACATTTCTTTTTCTGCCATCTTAAAATATTCCTTCTTTTATTAAATCGTGTAAATGTACTACGCCTACATAATTGTTGTTTGAATTGGTAACTAAAATTTGCGTAATGTTATTGTTTTCTAAAGCGTCTAAAGCTTCCACAGCCATAGCATCGACATCGATTGTTTTTGGTGTGGTACTCATAATGTCAGCCGCTGTAAGCTCATCAATTTTAGTTGTTTTACTTAACATTCTACGAATGTCTCCGTCGGTAATGATTCCTGTAATTTTATCAGCAGTATCAACAACGGCGGTAACTCCTAAGCGTTTTTCAGAAATTTCAACAATTACCTGAGTAACTTTGTCTGTACTTTTAACCTTTGGTAATTCGTTATTTTTAATCAAATCAGAAACTCTTAAATACAAACGTTTGCCTAATGCACCTCCTGGATGGTATTTTGCAAAATCACTACTAGTAAAGCCTCTTAATTCTAACAAACAAATAGCAAGAGCATCTCCTAACACCAATTGAGCAGTGGTACTCGTAGTAGGTGCTAAATTGTTGGGACAGGCTTCTTTTTCAACATAAGAATTCAGTAAAAAATCGGCGTTTTTTCCTAAGAAAGAATCAGGGTTACCAGTAATGGCTATAATTTTATTCTTAGAATTTTTAATGAGAGGAACCAGTACTTTTATTTCTGGAGTATTACCACTTTTAGAAATACAAATTACAACATCGTCTTGTTGTACATTACCTAAATCGCCATGAATAGCATCAGCAGCATGCATAAAAACTGCTGGAGTACCTGTAGAATTTAATGTTGCTACTATCTTCGTAGCAATGTTCGCACTTTTTCCAATACCAGTTACAATAACACGTCCTTTAGAGTTCAATATAAAATTAACAGCATTTGTAAACGAGCTATCTAATAAATTTGCTAAATTAGCAATAGCATTACTTTCTAAAAGAATAGTTTCTTTTGCGGTTGAGAGAATAGCATTTGCGTCTTTCAAGTTAAAAAAGTTTTTAATAAATTTTAAATTGTAAAAGTAGCAATAATTGAGAATAAAATCTTTTTTATTAAAAAGAAAGTTTACCTTTAATTGTTGTTATTAATTTTTGTAAATTAGTTTTCGTTTTTAATTTTTGATATTAGAAGATGAATAGAGAGCAGACGGATTTATATGGATCATTAAAAAAAATCTTCGGATTTAACCAGTTTAAAGGACTACAAGAAGATGTAGTGAATAGTGTATTGAATAATAAAAATACATTTGTTATCATGCCAACTGGTGGGGGTAAATCGCTATGCTATCAGCTCCCTGCCTTAATGAAAGAAGGCACAGCTATTGTAGTATCGCCACTCATAGCTCTGATGAAAAATCAGGTAGATGCCATCAGAGGGATTTCTGAAAATCAAGGAATAGCCCATGTATTAAACTCTTCGTTGAACAAGTCAGAGATAGCACAAGTGAAATCAGATATTGAAGCAGGAATTACAAAATTGCTATATGTAGCTCCTGAATCTTTAATTAAAGAAGAATATGCTGAATTTCTAAGAAAGCAAAAAATATCGTTTGTAGCGATTGATGAAGCACATTGTATTTCTGAATGGGGGCATGACTTTAGACCCGAGTACCGAAATCTGAAAAATATTATCAAGGAAATTGATAACGTACCTATCATTGGTTTAACTGCAACTGCGACCGAGAAAGTACAAGAAGATATTTTAAAAACTCTCGGAATGACCGATGCCAATGTTTTTAAAGCATCGTTCAACAGACCCAATTTGTTTTATGAAGTACGCCCTAAAACAAAGGACGTAGAAAAAGACATTATTCGTTTTATAAAACAACGACCAGGTAAATCAGGAATAATTTATTGTTTAAGCCGTAAAAAAGTAGAAGAAATAGCACAAATTTTACAAGTTAACGGTATCAATGCAGTTCCTTATCACGCAGGTTTAGATGCCAAAACACGTGTAAAGCATCAAGATATGTTCTTGATGGAAGATTGTGAAGTGGTGGTAGCTACCATTGCCTTTGGTATGGGAATAGACAAACCAGATGTTCGTTTTGTAATACACCACGATATTCCAAAAAGTTTAGAGAGTTATTATCAAGAAACAGGTAGAGCTGGTCGTGATGGGGGAGAAGGTTACTGTTTAACATTCTATTCGTATAAAGATATTGAAAAGCTTGAAAAATTCATGGCGAATAAGCCAGTAGCCGAACAAGAAGTAGGGCATGCACTGTTGCAAGAAGTTGTGGGGTATGCAGAAACTTCAATGAATAGGAGAAAATATTTACTGCATTATTTTGGAGAAGAGTTTGATGAAGTACATGGTGAAGGGGCTAATATGGATGATAACATGCGTAATCCAAAGAAAAAGCACGAAGCCAAAGATGAAGTGGTAACCTTGCTCTCTGTAATTAGAGATACAAGCGAAATGTATAAACCAAAAGAAATTGTAAACACGCTTATTGGTAAAGAAAATGCCTTATTAAAATCTCATAGAACAACCGAACAACCTTTTTTCGGTATAGGTAAAGCAAAAGACAACCATTATTGGATGGCTTTGATCCGACAAGTATTGGTGGCTGATTTGATACAAAAGGAAATAGAACAATACGGAGTTTTAAAGCTTACCAAAGCAGGAAAAGAGTTTATAAATGATCCATCATCATTTATGATGACAGAGAATCATGTATATGAAACAGCAGATGACGGTACGATTATAACCAACGAAAAGTCAGCAGGAGGAGGCGTAGACGATGCATTGGTAAAAATGTTGAAAGACCTTAGAAAAACTGTTGGAAAACGTTTAGGAGTACCCCCATTTGCAGTTTTTCAAGATCCATCTTTAGACGACATGGCGCTTAAATATCCAATTACATTAGATGAACTAGCTAAAGTTCACGGGGTTGGAGAAGGAAAGGCGAGAAAGTATGGAAAAGATTTTGTAGCACTTATTTCAAAATACGTAGAAGATAACGATATCATGCGTCCAGATGATTTAATTGTGAAAAGTACTGGAGTAAATTCAGGACTAAAACTATATATTATTCAAAATACCGATAGAAAACTACCTCTAGAAGATATAGCAAAGTCTAAAGGTTTAGAAATGTCTGAATTGATAAAAGAAATGGAAGCGATTGTATTTTCTGGAACGAAGCTAAACATCGATTATGCAGTAGATGACTTGCTTGATGAAGACCAGCAAGAAGAAATCCATGAGTATTTTATGGAAGCGGAAACAGATAAAATTCAAGAAGCTTTAGATGAGTTTGATGGAGATTATGACGATGATGAGTTACGCTTAATGCGCATTAAATTTACCAGTGAAGTAGCCAACTAGAAAAAATAGAATATGCAAGGAAGTACGTATTTACACTTTAACGGAGATTGCAAAGAAGCAATGGCTTTTTATGCAGATGTTTTAGGAGGAGAGATGACAATGTTAATGCAATTTAAAGATGCTCCTGAAGAGGTTTACAAAAACATTCCTGATGAAGCAATGGAATTAACAATGCATTGTACTGTAGAAGCAGGAAGTTTTTCTATCATGGGTTCTGATTTCTTAGACGAAAATGAAACATTAACCAAAGGGAATAACTTTGCGGTTAGCATAAATACTGAAGACGAAGCAGCAGCAGTAGCAATTTTTAACGGACTTTCTAATGAGGGAAGCGTTATGATGCCACTTGAAGAAGCTTTTTGGGGAGGTAAATTTGGAATGTTACGAGATAAGTATGGAGTGAATTGGATGATTTCTATAGAAGAGCAAATTTCTTAAACTTTACAATAATTAATTAGGTTTTAAAAAATCCAAAATTTGAACTATAAAACCTTCGAAACAGAACGCTTATTTTTAAGACCAACCACAGAGGAAGACGCTGCATTTATCCTTGAGCTTTTAAACACCCCTAAATGGATTGAATTTATTGGCGATAGAAATGTAAAAACGCTAGAAGATGCAAAAGCGTACATTAAACAAAAAATGATTCCACAGCTTGAAAGGCTTGGATATGGTAATTATACATTACTAAGAAAAGAAAACCATCATAAAATAGGTACTTGTGGTTTGTATGATAGGGAAGGATTGGAAGGAATTGATATCGGATTTGCTTTTTTGCCTGAGTACGAGAAAAAAGGATATGCTTTCGAGGCTTCGAGTAGAATAAAAGAGGCGGCATTAAACGAGTTTGGAATAGAAACAATAAACGCCATTACTACAAAAAACAATGTTGCTTCTCAAAAACTTCTAGAAAAACTCGGACTTAGTTATTCGGGGACGACAAAAATACCAAATGACGATGAAGAATTATTGGTATACAAACTAAAAAAATAACATAAGCACATTTTTTAACCATGACCTTGGTGCGTAAGTTTTGACTATAAAATTCTGAGTAAAACCTACTTTATAAATGCTCGGGTAATATTCAAGGCGAACCATATATTACACCTGTTGAAGCTACCATTATTATGGCACTTTCAGAAAACAGATTGTTTTCTGAGATTTAAGAAAAATCGGTATTCGAATTTTACAATTTTAATCTCGATTTTTGATTTTAGTGGCTTTTTTGAGTTTCTTCAAGGTAAAATTTTAGGAAAAAGATCCGACAAGACATACCTCTCTCATTAACCTTATTTTTGGGCTTTAAAATTAGGCTGTTTTTTTGTCTATTTCTCTCGCTTTTCTACGACCAATTTCAAGTGCGTTCCCTGTGTGTATTCCAAAGAAAATCCAAAGAATCTCATTTTTTTTAGTTTTAGCCTTTATCTTTTTTAAATGATAATGTTCTTTATCCTTACCAAAAGACCCTTCTAATCTTGTAGCTCTTTCTTTGGAAATAATAGCTCTAAGTTTCTGTTTTTCTTTGTGGTTTTTAGATTTTTTCCCCTTAGGAATAAAGTCTGTTTGTATAGCTTTAGAACTACAGTATTTTCTGTTTTTATTGGTGGCATAAATTTTATCTGCTCCAGCTATTTTTACTTTCTTTCGAGTTAATCCTTGCACTTTTTGAACCGTTTGTATAAAACGATTTCCCTCGTGAAAAGCATTAAAATTGATGTGTTCTATAAAACTAATCCCGTCTATTTGAACTTTGTTCACTTTTGCTCCAAATTCAACAGGTTTTACTTCTTTTCCCCTGACAATAGGACGAATATAATCCTTATGAATACTCACAATTCTATCCTTTATTTTCTCTCCTGTATCAAAGTGATGCTTTTGTTGCTCGTAAATCTTTTGAATTGTAGCTATTCTCTTATAATATTGTGGGGTAAACTCTAGTTTAGAATGGATTTGTAGTTCTTTTTCAAAATTGATAAACTTCAATAGTAATTTTAATAATGCTCTAGTTAATGAGATTCGTTTTGATTTGGTTTTTCTTCGCATTTTACTAAACCCTTGATAACGTTTCTTCCATTTCAAATACTTACTTCGAATCATTTTAACTCCTAACACTGAGCAGGTTTTTTGTAGTTGTTTATAAAGCCAATGCACAGACTGCCAAAGTAATTTTTGAATGCTAGGATAAGATAGTTCACTCTCATAACAAGTTGCATCCATAACTATTTGATTGGCGCTCTCTATTTGACCTTTCCAAAAAGAAAAAAGAACTTTCTCAACTGAACTAATCTCTAATTTCTCTGATAATTCACAACGTATTTGACTTACTATTTTATTGGTCAAACGTTCAAATCCTAGTTCAACATCACAAAAAAATTGATAATCAAGATTGGAATTTAATTGCTCTATTAATTTCTTATCTGAACAATTAGCGTAATGCTTCAAAAACATTAAACCAAGCCTCCCTTTAGGACTAAAAAGATAGTTTCGCCCTGTTGATTGTTCATGGATACCAAAAGTATTTACCAAATCATCCCAAGGAATAGCAGCATGGATTTTGCCTAAATCTCCCTCCAAAAAACGTGCATAATGAGCATCATAATTCTCGCTTAGGGGAAAAAATTGAAATACGGTGTTGCATTTCAGAAATTCTTCGTATTTTCATAATTAAGTAATGTGAAAACCCCGTTTTTTGCCTTTTTAGGTGATTTTCGGGGTTTGTTTTGAAGATAAGGTACAACAAATCCCCTGTAAAAACAAGGGATTTCTATTTTATGAAAGTGCCTATTATAGGAAAGAGAAGATGCAAATTCTTTACAATACAATTTGTTTGTTATTACTTAATAAAAATTTTATCAACCGTAGCAGTTGAATCACATCGAATCACATACAAATCAATGTGTTTTAAGCTGTCTTTTCCTGTAATAAAATATTCTGCACAAGGTTTTAATCGAGGTTTGCTTTTACCAAAATTAACATCTCCATGAACTAGAATTGCAGCAATCGTAGCAGTATCAATTTCGGAGTTAGCGAGTACTTTTAGGGCATTTTCAGAGAACAAACGTTTTTTTATCCTAATGGTTTTTAAAGTACGTGCGTCCATTCCATAGTCAAAAGAAACATCTTTTCCCTTCCATATAAAAAGTACGACGAGACACCCTAAAGTCAACCCTACTAAATAATAACCAACTCGTTTTAACCACTGCATAGTTTAAAAATTGAAGCGCAAAAGTACGTAAAATCGAATTACAAAATTAATAAATTAATATCCCTGTAAGGAAGGTCAAACCAGTCAGCTACGGTTTTATTTGTTAAAATTCCATGATAAAAATACATTCCGTTACGTAGAGTTTTGTCAAAACGGGCAGCATTTTCGAAGCCTCCCTCTTCAGCAATTTGTAGTAAGTAAGGAGTAAATATATTACTGATAGACACTGAAGCCGTTCTAGAATATTTAGAGGGAATATTAGGCACACAATAATGAATCACTCCGTGATTTGAAAAAGTAGGCTTGCTATGTGTGGTAACATTAGAAGTTTCAAAACAACCACCTCTATCAATACTTACGTCAACGATAACTGCACCATCTTTCATTTGTTCTACCATCTCTTCGGTAACTACAACAGGAGATCGGTCTTTTCCTCTAATAGCACCAATAGCCACATCGCAACGCATCAAAGCCTTATGCAAGGTTTTAGGTTGTATGGTAGAAGTATAGATAGGTGCTTGTACGCACGCCTGTAAACTACGAAGTTTGGTAATTGAATTATCAAATACTTTTACACGAGCTCCCAAACCAATAGCAGTTTTAGCGGCAAATTCACCCACAGTACCTGCTCCTAAAATAACCACATCGGTAGGAGGAACACCTCCGACATTTCCTAAAAGT
The DNA here is from genome assembly GCF_029853675.1 of Tenacibaculum tangerinum. NCBI lineage: Bacteria > Pseudomonadati > Bacteroidota > Flavobacteriia > Flavobacteriales > Flavobacteriaceae > Tenacibaculum > Tenacibaculum tangerinum. Next base: position 621,416 of record NZ_CP122539.1, read on the forward strand.
AAGCCATTTCCTCCATTTGAAGCTGTCATGAGTTCGGCGGCGATATGCATAGAGGCAATTCCTGCAATTTCGCTCAATGATTTTACTATCGGAAACACCCCATGGTCATCTTTTATATAATCGAAAGCAATAGCCGTGATTCGCTTTTTAGCCAACGCCTCAAAATATTTCTTATTTTGTGTTTTTAATTGTAGTGCAGAAATTAAAACTGTTTGCGGATTCAGCATCTGAATTTCTTCTAAAGAAGGGGGTTCTACTTTAAGTACCACAGTACAAGCAAAAGCTTCTTTTACATCGTATGATATTTTTGCACCAGCATCAGAATATTCTTTATCACTGTAGTTAGCACCCTCTCCAGCCCCTGTTTCAATCACAACTCTATGTCCGTGAGCTACTAATGCGGCAACGGCATCGGGAGATAAGCTAATTCGTTTTTCTTCGAAATGTGTTTCTTTAGGCAACCCTATAAATAAATCTCCTTTTTGCTTTTTAATTTCAAGCATTTCGGTTTGCGGCATTAACTGCTCTTTGGTAAAAGGTGAAATAGACCCCATCTAAATTTTTTGGTTAATTTTTAATTGAAATGTTTCGTTGCCCATCTTCTAACAAGCTAATTGATATAGAAGCAACGTCTAAAGGTAGTAAATTTTTCACATTTTCGGGCCACTCAATCAAACACCAATGATTACTGTATAAATAGTCTTCAATTCCCATATCATACGCTTCTTCTTCGTCTTCAATACGGTAAAAATCGAAATGATAAATCGTGTTGTTTGTGTCTGTTTTATACTCATTTACAAGAGAGAAAGTAGGAGAGTGGGCGATATCTTCTGCCCCTAAAACATTACAAATTTCTTTAATTAAAGTTGTTTTACCAACGCCCATTTCTCCATAAAAAAGCAATATTTTATGTTGGGCAACAGCAATAATTTCTTCGGCGATGGCTGTTAATTCGTTTAATGAATAGTTTTTGTTCATAGATAGCAAAAATAGCAAAGAAGATGATTAAATTCTATAATTTATTTGTTCTTGTACCTGTAATGTCCAATAATTTTAAAATTAAATAAGCAGTCTTCTAAAACTTGACCATTTCCAATGTTGTGAACAATTAAAAATCGCTGATTATTTGTTGAAGATTTTTTAGAAGAAACAATTCCAATATGAGTTAAACCTCCGTTCAAACCCCAACAAACAATATCTCCAGGCAAATAATCAGAAGGATTTAAAGTGATTTTTTTGGCAGCTTTTTTTCTACTAAAAAAAGTCATTAAGTTGGGTACCCTTCTATGGTCAATATTTGTGTCGGTTCTTTTCAATCCCCATATGTTAGGATACAATGAAAAATTCGCTTTCATATCTTCATGCACCTCTTGTTGTAAATCTACCCCTAATTTACGGTAAGCACGAATAACTACATCGGTACAAACTCCTTTGCTTTTAGGAATATCTCCGTTTGGATACGATATAGAAAAGTAACTAGGGTCGTAAGTAACATTCTCTTTCGTTAGTTCTAAGGCAGCTGTGGCAAGTTTATTTTCTTGAGCATGTATAACACCAAAGCAAGCAAAGAAAAATAAAAACAGGAAGTATTTACTATTTTTCATTTTTAAACAATTTTGAAGCAACCAATAAGTTACTTTGGGTTATAAATAGCACAAGGAATTACCATTTCTTCCAACGAAATACCACCGTGTTGATAGGTGTTTTTATAATACTTTACAAAGTGATTGTAATTGTTAGGGTATGCAAAAAACAAGTCTTCTTTTGTAAATATAAAAGGACTGTTAATAGCCACAGAAGGTAAAAAGATGTCTTTTGGGTTTTTAGCAACATATACGTCTTTGTCTTCGTAGCTCAAACTTCTTCCAGTTTTATATCGTAAGTTAGCACTAATGTTTTTATCGCCAATTACCTTGGTAGGATGCTTGCAATTTATGGTACCATGGTCTGTGGTAATAATTAATTTTTGACCTAGTTTTTGAGCCTTTTGAATAATCTCATACAAAGGTGAGTTTTTAAACCAACTCACGGTTAAAGAACGATATGCCTTGTCGTCACCAGCAAGCTCTTTTATGACTTCCATTTCTGTTTTTGCGTGAGAAATCATGTCTACAAAGTTGTAAACGACAGCAGTAAGGTTATTCTGTCGTGTTCCGTTGTAATTGTCGGCTAAATCTTTTCCGTTTTTTAAAGAGACAATCTTATAATACTCATGAGTAATATTTAATCCTAAACGTTTTATTTGTTCACTTAAAAATTCAGCTTCAAATAAGTTTTTACCACCTTCATCAGTGTCATTTTTCCAATAGTTTGGATATCTTTTCTCCATTTCAGAAGGCATTAAGCCAGAAAATATAGCATTACGAGCATATTGAGTTGCGGTGGGTAAAATACTGTAGTAAGAGTATTCTTCTTCCTTTTTAAAATAATTATTAATAAAGGGCTCTAAAACTCGGTATTGGTCATAGCGAAGGTTATCGATAATTACCCATAAAACACCTTGTTCTTTTGAGAGGTTGGGAACGATATAATCTTTAAACAAGGTATGTGAAAACGTAGGTTTATCAGCTCCTGTTAACCAATGTTGATAGTTTTTTTTAACGAACTTAAAAAACTGAGAATTTGCTTCAGATTTTTGAGACTCTAAAATTTCCAAGACTCCTGTATCGTCAATATTTTCAAGCTCAAGTTCCCAGTGAACCAGTTTTTTATAAAGCTCAGCCCACTCTTCATAAGAGTTTACCATGGCCAAGTCCATCGAAATTTTTCGAAATTCCTGTTGATAGCTTGACGTTGTTTTTTCTGAAATTAAGCGAGAATGATCTAGATTCTTTTTTAAACTCAGTAATATCTGATTAGGATTGACGGGTTTAATTAAATAATCGGCAATTTTAGAACCAATAGCCTCTTCCATAATATACTCTTCTTCGCTTTTAGTAATCATCACGACAGGAAGGTTTGCATTTTTTTGTTTAATAGTGGCAAGCGTTTCTAAGCCAGTTATTCCCGGCATATTTTCATCTAAAAAAACAATGTCAAAATTATTTTCATCTACCAAGTCAATAGCATCTCTACCGTTGGTACAAGTAGTAACTTGATAGTCTTTTTTTTCTAGAAATAATATGTGGGGTTTCAATAAATCTATTTCATCATCTACCCAAAGAATATGTATGTTTTTTATCATAATTTTTCAACGTATTGCTATTTACATAACGGTTAAAAATAGTTTTGTTGTTTGCTAAAAGCTAAAAATACGTTAATTAATTTCTTGTTAATTTGGTTTTGTAGATAAATTATGATTTTTTTGTTTAAAATTCAAGGATTTATACATTTTGAACTACTCAAAAACGAACAAATTGAAGATAATTAACGATCCCATATACGGATTTATCTCCATACCTAATTCTCTCATTTTTGATATTATCGAGCATCCGTATTTTCAAAGATTGCGAAGAGTTACACAAATGGGATTGTCTAATTTAGTATATCCAGGGGCAAACCATACACGTTTTCATCACGCTATAGGCTGCATGCACTTAATGCAAAAAGCAGTACGCGTTTTACGAATGAAGAATGTGGCTATTTCAGAAGAAGAAGCAAATGCTTTGTACATAGCCATTTTACTGCATGATATAGGGCATGGAGCGTATTCACATGCTCTAGAGCATAGTATTGTAAATGAAATTACTCATGAAGAAATTTCATTAAAGTTTATGAAAGCGTTGAATGATGAGTTTGATGGAAAGCTGGATTTAGCCATTCAAGTTTTTGAAGGAAACTACCATAAGAAGTTTTTATACCAGTTGATATCGAGTCAGTTAGATATCGATCGGCTAGATTATTTGAAAAGAGACAGCTTTTTTACTGGGGTTGCAGAAGGGAATATATCATCCGACCGATTGATAGCTATGATGAACGTGGTAGATAATGAATTGGTTATTGAAGAAAAAGGTATCTATTCAGTAGAAAAATTTATCATAGCACGTCGCTTAATGTATTGGCAAGTATATTTACACAAAACAGGTTTGGTTGCCGAAAACCTTTTGGTAAGTGTTTTAAAAAGAGCCAAAGAATTAGCTACAAAAGGAGTAGAACTTCCTTCAAGTACAGCGCTTAGGTATTTCTTATACAATCGAATAACCAAAGAAAATTTTTCAGATAAAACATTACAGGTGTTTTCTACATTAGACGATTACGATGTATTAGCTGCCGTAAAAGAATGGAAAACCCACGATGATTTTATTTTGGCAACATTGGCAACAAAAATTATAGATAGAAACTTGTTAAAAGTAGAAGTTCAAGAAAAACCATTTACCGAAGACTATATCGAAAAGAGAAGAACAAAACTTAGAAAACTCATGAACTTGAGTGAACAAGAACTTAATTATTTTGTGTTTTCTAATAAAATTGAACATCAGGCATACAACACAAAAAAACCTATAAAAATTTATACTAAAAAGGGGGAATTAAAAGACATTGCAAAAGCATCAGACCAGTTAAACCTCAAAGCGCTAACAAAGCCTGTTGTGAAATATTATTTGTGTTATCCGAAGAAAATAAAGTAATCGCATAACTAGAAACAAATCGTAACAAAGAAGTATTTGAACAAAAATAATTACTTTTGCAAATAATGAAATTTACAGCAAAACAAATAGCCGATATTTTAGAAGGAGAGATTGATGGAAATCCAGAAGCTGAAGTATCTACACTTTCTAAGATAGAAGAAGGTAAGGAAGGTTCTTTAACCTTTCTGTCGAATCCTAAGTATAACTCATATATATATACGACTCAAGCCTCAATAGCTATCGTAAATAAAAGTTTTGTTCCTGAAAAGAAAATACAAACGACCTTAATTAAGGTTGAAGATGCCTACAAATCATTTTCAAAACTTCTAGAATTTTACGACCAAGTTAAAAACAATAAGCAAGGAAGAGAAAATCCTCACTTTATAGCTAACTCAGCTACTATTGGAGAAAATGAGTATATCGGTGCGTATGCCTATGTTGGAGAAAATGTAATTTTAGGAAACAACGTTAAAATTTATCCGAATTCTTACATTGGAGACAATGTAACAATAGGTGATAATACGGTTATTTTTGCTGGAGTAAAAATATATTCTGAAAGCGTTGTAGGTAAGAATTGTAAAATTCATTCAGGAACGGTAATCGGAGCTGACGGTTTTGGATTTGCGCCAGATGAAAACGGAGAGTACAAAGCCATACCACAGATAGGAAATGTTATTATAGAAGATAATGTCGATATAGGCTCTAATTCAACCATCGACAGAGCAACCTTAGGGTCTACCATTATTCGTAAAGGGGTAAAGCTAGACAACCAAATTCAGATAGCTCATAATGTTGAAATAGGTAAAAACACCGTAATCGCTTCTCAAACAGGCATTGCAGGATCTACAAAAATTGGAGAAAATTGTATGATTGGTGGGCAAGTAGGTATTGTTGGACATATAACCATCGGAAACAATGTGAAAATCCAAGCACAATCAGGAATAGGAAAAAGCTTAAAAGACGAAGAAGTAGTACAAGGTACTCCAGCATTTGGGTACACAGACTATAATAAATCGTATGTGCATTTTAAAAACCTGCCAAGACTAGCATCAAAAGTACATAAAATAGAAAAAGAGTTGAATGCTCAAAAAACAAAAAATGAGTAAGAAACAAAAAACAATACAAAATGAAATTACATTATCAGGTGTAGGCTTACATACTGGTAATGAAGTTACAATGGTTTTTAAGCCAGCTCCTGAAAATCATGGATTTGCTTTTAAGCGAGTAGATTTACAAGGAGAGCCCATAATAGAGGCAAAAGCAGATTATGTAACAAACACACAAAGAGGCACTAACCTTGAAAAGAATGGAGTTCAAGTTCAAACATCTGAGCACGTTTTAGCTGCCGCAGTCGGTTTAGATATTGACAACTTATTGATAGAAATTAATGCCTCTGAACCACCAATTATGGATGGGTCTTCTAAATTTTTTATTGAAGCCTTAGAAAAAGCTGGAATTGTTGAGCAAGAAGCCGAGATAGAAGAATATGTGGTAAAAGAAATAATTTCATACAAAGATGAAGTATCAGGAAGTGAAATTATTCTCATGCCAGCAGAAGAATATCAGGTGACCACAATGGTAGATTTCGGAACTAAAATTTTAGGAACTCAAAATGCTACCTTAAATACAATTTCTGAATTCAAAAATGAAATCTCTGCCGCAAGAACCTTCAGTTTTTTACACGAGATTGAAATGTTGTTGGAAAACGATTTGATTAAAGGAGGCGATTTAAACAATGCCATTGTTTATGTAGACAAAGAGTTGTCTGATAGTACGATGGAAAAGTTAAAAAAGGCTTTCAACAAAGATAATATCACGGTAAAACCTAACGGCGTATTAGATAACTTAACCCTGCATTGGGCAAATGAAGCAGCTCGACATAAGTTGTTAGACGTTATAGGAGATTTAGCATTAACAGGCACTCGAATTAGAGGTAAGGTAATCGCTAATAAACCAGGACATGCGGTTAACACCACATTTGCAAAAAAATTGGCAAAAATCATTAAGACGGAAAAAAGAAACAATGTTCCAACCTATGATTTAAACCAAGCACCACTGATGGATATCCATAAAATAATGGATATCTTACCTCACAGACCACCATTTTTATTAATTGATAGAATTATAGAACTATCTGATAAACACGTGGTTGGAATGAAAAATGTTACGATGAATGAAAACTTTTTCGTAGGACATTTTCCAGGAGCACCAGTAATGCCAGGGGTTCTTCAAGTAGAAGCTATGGCACAGTGTGGTGGAGTTTTAGTGTTAAGCACGGTTCCAGATCCTGAAAATTATTTAACCTATTTCATGAAAATGGACAATGTTAAATTCAAACAAAAAGTATTACCAGGCGATACCTTAATTTTTAAAGCAGAATTAATGGGACCTATTCGTAGAGGTATTTGTCACATGCAAGCCTATGCCTATGCCAATGGAAAGTTAGTTGCAGAAGCAGAGCTAATGGCACAAATTTCAAAAGTAAAATAATTATGAACCAACCACTTGCATACGTACATCCGCAAGCAAAGATAGCCCGTAACGTAGTTATAGAACCGTTTACAACGATTCATGCAAATGTAGAAATAGGATCAGGTACTTGGATAGGTTCCAATGTAACCATTATGGAAGGCGCACGTATCGGAAAAAACTGTAGAATTTTTCCCGGAGCCGTTATTTCAGCAATTCCTCAAGATTTAAAATTTGAAGATGAAGATACCGTTGTAGAAATAGGAGATAATGTTACCATACGAGAGTGCGTAACGATTAACAGAGGTACTTCAGACAGAATGAAAACTGTAGTAGGAGACAACTGTTTAATTATGGCATATTGCCACATTGCTCACGATTGCAAAGTGGGAGATAATTGTATCTTTTCAAATAACTCAACCCTAGCAGGTCATGTTACTATTGGCGACAATGTAGTATTGGCAGGTATGGTAGCCGTGCATCAATTTGCTGCTGTGGGTAGCCATGCATTTGTAACAGGAGGGTCGTTGGTTCGAAAAGATGTACCCCCTTATGTAAAGGCAGCAAGAGAGCCTTTGTCGTATGTAGGAATCAATTCAGTTGGCTTACGTAGAAGAGGCTTTACAACCGAAAAGATTAGGGAAATTCAAGATGTATACAGAATTTTATTCCAAAAGAATTATAACAATTCACAAGCGATTGCAATTATAGAAGCTGAAATGGAAGCCACCTCAGAAAGAGACGAAATTATTCAGTTTATCAAAGATTCGCATCGCGGAATTATGAAAGGATATTTTAAAACAAATTAAATAGTACAATTGCATTTAAAATAGCAATTAATAAAGATTAAATAAATGGCAACAACATCAGATATTAAGAAAGGATTGTGTATAAAATATAATCATGACATTTTTAAAGTCATAGAGTTTTTACATGTAAAACCAGGAAAAGGACCTGCTTTTGTACGTACAAAACTAAAAAGTGTTACTTCAGGAAAAGTAATCGACAATACTTTCTCAGCAGGTCATAAAATTGAAGACGTTCGTGTAGAAACGCATAAATTTCAATACTTGTATCCAGAAGGAGATACCTATCACTTTATGAATACTGAAGATTACAATCAAATAACCCTTCAAAAATCAGTGTTAGACGCTCCTGATTTAATGAAAGAAGGAGAAATAGTTACAGTTCTTATCAATACTGAAGACGGAATGCCGCTATCCGTAGAAATGCCATCACACGTTATTTTAGAGGTTACTCATACTGAACCAGGGGTAAAAGGCAATACGGCAACCAATGCTACCAAACCCGCTACAGTGGAAACAGGAGCTAGAATAAATGTTCCTCTTTTTATCAACGAAGGAGATAAAATAAAAATAGACACAGAGAAAGGCGCATATTCAGAGCGTATTAAAGAATAAATACTATTCCCGCTTTGGCGGGAATTTCTTTTTAAAAGATGAAATTCAAACAGCCTCAAACTTTAGAGCAGATAGCAACGTTATTAAACGTTGATTTTGTGGGAGCTAAAGACTTTGTTATTACAGGAATCAACGAAATTCATGTCGTAGAAAAAGGAGACATTGTTTTTGTAGACCATCCAAAATACTACGACAAAGCATTAAACTCAGCAGCGACCACCATATTAATCAATAAAAAAGTAGCTTGCCCAGAAGGAAAATCATTATTAATTTCTGACGATCCGTTTAGAGATTTTAATAAGATTACAAAACACTTCAACCCGTTTATAGCCTCTAAAAAGACCATTGCAGATACTGCAATTATAGGTGAAGGAACCATTGTTCAACCCAATGTTTTTATAGGAGAGAATGTTACCGTAGGTAAAAACTGTGTAATACATCCCAATGTAACCATCTATAACAACACCGTTATAGGAAACAATGTAACCATTCATGCAAATACAGTTTTAGGTGCCGACGCTTTTTACTATAAAAATCGTCCTGAAGGTTTCGATAAATTGATTTCAGGAGGAAAAGTAGTACTAGAAGACAATGTAGATTTAGGTGCTTCATGTACTATTGATAGAGGAGTAACAGGTGACACTACGATTGGAAACGGTACGAAAATAGACAACCAAGTACATGTTGGTCACGATACTGTGATAGGAAAAAAATGCTTAATAGCCTCTCAAACAGGAATTGCAGGCTGTGTTGTTATTGAAGACGAAGTGACTATTTGGGGTCAGGTTGGTACTAATAGCGGAATTACCATAGGGAAAGGAGCGGTAATATTAGGACAAACAGGAGTTACCAAATCTGTACCAGGCGGAAAATCATATTTCGGAACACCCATATCAGAGTCTAGAGAAAAATTAAAAGAACTCGCTGAAATAAAACAATTTTTAAAAGAACAAAAAAAGAAGTAAAAGTTTTACAAATCAATTACAAAAAGTTACTTTTGTGAAGCCAAAAAAATAAAATAAAAAGCAAACCAATGAGTGTTTTAGTAAATAAAGATTCAAAAATTATAGTTCAAGGTTTTACAGGGAGTGAAGGTACTTTTCACGCTGGTCAAATGATCGATTACGGAACAAACGTAGTTGGAGGTGTTACACCAGGTAAAGGAGGCCAGGAGCATCTAGGAAAACCCGTTTTTAATACCGTTGATGAAGCTGTTCAAAAAGTAGGAGCTGATACTTCTATTATTTTTGTACCACCAGCATTTGCTGCTGACGCTATTATGGAAGCTGCTGAAGCTGGAATTAAAGTAATTATTTGTATTACGGAAGGAATTCCTACGGCTGATATGGTAAAAGTAAAAGCCTATATCGACCAGTTGGATTGTACTTTAGTAGGTCCTAACTGTCCAGGTGTAATTACTCCTGAAGAAGCAAAAGTTGGAATCATGCCAGGCTTCATCTTTAAAAAAGGAAAAGTAGGAATCGTTTCTAAATCAGGAACATTAACCTACGAAGCAGCCGATCAAGTAGTAAAACAAGGATACGGAATTACTACTGCTATTGGTATTGGTGGAGACCCAATTATTGGAACAACTACGAAAGAAGCAGTTGAGCTATTAATGAATGACGATGAAACAGAAGCCATCGTTATGATTGGTGAAATTGGAGGGAATCTAGAAGCAGAAGCAGCGCGTTGGATAAAAGCGGATGGTAACCGTAAACCAGTGGTTGGTTTTATAGCAGGACAAACTGCCCCAGCTGGTAGAACAATGGGACACGCTGGTGCTATCGTTGGAGGTGCTGATGATACAGCACAAGCAAAAATGAAAATTTTAGCAGAAAATGGAGTTCACGTGGTGGATTCTCCTGCTAAAATAGGAGAAATGGTAGCCAAAGTTTTAGCATAACAAACACATACACATATATGTAAATTCCCGTTTTTAACGGGAATTTCTTTTTATATTTGAACCCAACAAACTACCCAGATACTAGCATATTGGGTATTCAAAAAAATTATTTAAGAATTTAGAGGCAAGCCACAGAAAATTAAAACCTTGGCTATCGCACTACGATTAAAACAACTAATAAATGAAACTTTTAGAAAATAAAACAGCAATCATTACAGGTGCTACTAGAGGTATAGGTAGAGGAATTGCACTAGAATTTGCAAACCAAGGATGCAACGTTGCATTTACGTATAACTCTTCAGTTGAAGCGGCCACAGCCTTAGAAAATGAATTAAAAGCATTAGGAGTAAAGGCAAAAGGGTATCAATCAAATGCTGCAGAGTTTGATGCAGCACAAGAATTGGCGAAAAATGTTTTAGAAGAATTCGGAACCATTGATGTTTTAGTAAATAATGCAGGTATTACTAAAGACAACTTGCTAATGCGTATTTCTGAAGATGATTTTGATAAAGTAATCGAGGTAAATTTAAAATCGGTTTTCAATTTAACTAAAGCAGTTATCCGACCAATGATGAAACAACGTGCAGGCTCAATAATCAATATGAGTTCTGTGGTGGGCTTAAAAGGAAACGCTGGGCAAGCAAACTATGCTGCTTCTAAAGCAGGAATTTTAGGTTTTTCAAAATCGGTTGCGTTAGAATTAGGTTCTCGTAACATTCGTAGCAACGTAGTTGCTCCTGGTTTTATTGAAACTGAAATGACCGCAAAACTTGATGAAAAAGTAGTGGAAGGTTGGAGAAATGAAATTCCTTTAAAAAGAGGAGGAACTCCCCAAGATATTGCCAATGCTTGTGTATTTCTGGCTTCAGATATGAGTTCGTATATCACAGGACAAACCTTATCGGTAGATGGAGGAATGTTAACATAAAATTTTTACATTATACTAAATAAAAAAAAGTCTGTATCAATTCTGATACAGACTTTTTTCGTTCATCCCAGTTACTTCAAATTGTAAATGGTATTCAATGATGTGTTATCTTTTTCTGTAATCTTCAAAAGTTCCATCATTGTATAGAACCAAAATATTTTTAATTTCTTTTGATGTAGCTACTTTTTCTGATTTTTGATGACTCTCTGAGAATTGCGTATTTGATTTTTCTTCGGAGTCTTGCTCAAATACAGGATTTTCAGCAAATAGAGAAGGAGTGCTGTAATTTTCAATGCTTTCCTTTTTTTCAGGCTTCTCTATGTTAGGAGGAAAACTACCTTTGCCATATACCAACCAGTTGAGTTCAACTTCATCAAATGCCTTTTCAACTTTTATAATGAAATCTAAACTCGGTTTATTTCTTCCCGAAAGTAGGTGAGAAATACTAGATCTGGGCACATCGATCTTATCTGCAAAACTAGAAGCTGATAAATCGTAATACGCTAATATTTTTTTTAATCTTTCTATCATTTGTTTACAAATGTAACAATAACAAGTTGTTTACTTATGTAAATATATGCAATTTAACACATGTAAAAAAATAAAAAGGGTAATATTACAAGTAGAAAGGTTTAAAATATAAACAAATACTTTAGTTGAATATATATAAAATACTAAAAAACAGCATTTTATTTGTTTAATATAGATAAAAGTTATTTAACACCTTATAAGCGAACAAGAATAAGTAAGTTACAATCGTAAACAAATGTGCGATTCTTTGATTAATTTACTTTTGTAAACAGTGAAATATTTAGTTAAGATTACTTCTTTGTCTAATTGATTCACATATATAATATACTTTATAGCTATCCCTCTCTCATGTGCGATTAGCTGCCTTAATAGAGGACTATATATTACCCATAAGTTCCATAAAATCAGTATAGAATAGATTGTTTACTTAAATAAAAGATACAAGAGGTCTAAGACTCTATTTTAACCTAATTTTAGCAGATTTATACTTTATTAATCCCAAAATCAATAATGTGCTATGTCGATTGACTGAAGTGTGACTAATAACCTCTTAAAAGCAAGAGTTATTTACTTAAATCAGACTTCTCTTTTAATTCGATTTATGATTATAATCGTAAGTAACTTAAAATCAGTATATAGCATACAGAGTTCACATTACTTTAGTAAAAAGGTTATTGTATACAAGAGTACAATGAATAAAATTAAACAAATATTTACATTTGTAAATAATCTATTTTACAATTGTTTACTTTTGTAAAACAATAAAGCACCCTTTACAGAGTGCCTTTTTTATATCGAAAATTGAAAGAAGTATTTATATTATTACTTTTTATGTTCTATCCACTTTCTAGCGTTTACAAAAGCTTCTAACCACGGAGAAACTTCATCTTCTCTGTCTTGTGGGTAATTTGCCCAATTCCATTGGAAAGTAGAACGTTCAATATGTGGCATGGTTACCAAATGGCGCCCTGTTGAATCACACAGCATAGCCGTGTTATAATCAGAACCGTTCGGATTGTTAGGATATCCTTCATATCCGTACTTAGCAACAATGTTATAATTTTCTTCAGTTTCTGGTAAATGAAATTTTCCTTCTCCATGAGAAATCCAAACACCTAACTCAGTTCCTGCTAAACTAGATAACATTACGGAGTTATTCTCTTGAATTTTTACAGAAGTAAACGAACTTTCGTGCTTTTTAGAATCGTTATGTAACATCTTTCCATGTTTGGTATGCTCTGGATTGATTAACTCTAACTCCATAAATAACTGACATCCGTTGCAAATACCTACAGAGAGCGTATCTTCTCTTTTAAAGAAATTCTGTAGCGCAGTATTTGCTTTTTCGTTATATAAAAATGCACCCGCCCATCCTTTAGCAGAACCTAACACATCAGAATTAGAAAAACCACCAACAGCACCAATAAACTGAGTATCTTCTAACGTCTCACGACCAGAAATTAAATCGGTCATGTGAACATCTTTTACATCAAAACCGGCTAAATACATTGCGTTTGCCATTTCACGTTCAGAGTTTGAACCTTTTTCTCGAATGATAGCGGCTTTTGGACGAACAGATTGCTTCGTTTTACTCGCAATGACGTCTTTTAACTTTCCTGTAAAATGCGTTGGGAAGGTATAGTGTAACGGCTGATTTTTATAATTATCAAAACGATCTTTGGCTAAACCATTCGCTGTTTGCTTTTGATCTAATAAATAGGATGTTTTATACCAAGTATCTCTTAATTCAGCAATTGACAAGGCAAAAACATCAGATCCGTTTTTAATATTCAATCGATCAGATTCTGTTACAGTACCTATTTTAAAGAATTCAATATTGTTTTCAGTTAAAATTTGCTCAACTGAATTGTCTGTCGCTTGGAAAACAATTCCTGAGTTTTCAGCAAATAGCAATTTAATGCTATCTGTTTCATTTAAAGAAGACAAGTCTATGTTAGCACCTACATTAACATCTGCAAAACACAATTCTAGTAAAGTTGTGATGAATCCTCCAGATGCCACATCGTGACCCGCAACTATTTTTCCTTTTTTGATTAAATTCTGAACTACATTAAATGCAGATTTAAAGAATTTGGTATTGGTAATAGTAGGAGTAGCGCTCCCTATTTTGTTTACAATTTGTGCAAACGAACTTCCTCCTAATTTGAATTCATCTTGCGACAAATTAATATAGTAGATACTTCCTTTGTTAGGTTGTAAAACAGGTTCTACCACTTTGGTAATATCGTTGCAATTTGCAGCTGCAGAAATCACTACAGTTCCTGGAGAAATAACTTCTTCATTTGGGTACTTCTGTTTCATTGATAACGAATCTTTTCCTGTGGGAACATTGATTCCTAAATCAATAGCAAATTCAGAAACAGCTTTTACCGCTTTATACAAGCGCGCGTCTTCGCCTTCATTTCTACAAGGCCACATCCAGTTTGCGGACAATGAAACCGATTGTAACCCCTCTTTTAAAGGTGCCCAAACGATATTTGTTAATGCTTCTGCAATAGAATTCTTACTTCCAGCCTCTGGGTGGATTAAACCAGCAATAGGAGCGTGCCCAATCGTAGTTGCAATTCCTTCTTTACCCTTATAGTCCAACGCCATGACACCAACATTGTTTAGAGGAAGTTGTAAGGCACCAACACATTGTTGTTTGGCTACTTTTCCACCCACGCAACGGTCTACTTTATTGGTTAACCAATCTTTACAAGCTACAGCTTCTAGTTGCAGTACTTGTTCTAAATAACTCGTAAAGTTTTCTTTTGAATAGTCAATGGCGGCATAGTTTCTATAGACTGTTTTATCCGTCATAATTGTTTTTGGAGAGCTTCCAAACATATCTTCTAAAGCCAAATCCATTGGTTTGTTACAATGAGTTTTAGATTCAAAAGTAAAACGATGATTTCCAGTAACATCACCTACTGTATACATAGGTGAACGTTCACGTTCAGCAATTTGACGAAGGAAATCGATATGCTTTTCTGCAATTACCAATCCCATTCTTTCTTGTGACTCGTTACCAATAATTTCTTTATCTGATAGGGTAGGGTCACCTACGGGTAACGAATCTAAATTAATAACTCCTCCCGTGTCTTCCACCAGTTCTGACAAACAGTTAAGGTGTCCACCAGCTCCATGGTCGTGAATGGAAACAATATAATTTTCGTCGCTTTCTACCATACCACGAACGGCATTGGCAGCACGTTTTTGCATTTCAGGATTGGAACGCTGCACAGCGTTTAACTCAATTCCTGAAGAAAACGCTCCAGTGTCGGCAGAAGAAACCGCAGCTCCTCCCATACCAATGCGGTAGTTCTCACCACCTAAGATGACCACTTTATCTCCTTCTTTCGGAGTATCTTTTAACGCTTGTTCTTTTTTTCCATATCCAACACCCCCAGCTTGCATGATAACCTTGTCGAAACCAAGTTTTCTAGGTTGAGCCCCTTCTAGTGTGCTATCGCTTTGCTCGTCATGTTCAAAAGTTAATACAGAACCGCAGATTAAGGGCTGTCCGAATTTATTTCCAAAATCAGAAGCTCCATTGGAAGCCTTGATTAAAATATCTATGGGAGTTTGGTACAACCATTGGCGCTCGTCCATTCCTTTTTCCCAAGGTCGATTCTCTTCTAAACGAGAATACGAGGTCATATACACCGCCGTACCCGCTAATGGTAGCGATCCCTTTCCGCCAGCTAATCTATCACGAATTTCACCTCCAGAACCAGTGGCAGCACCGTTGAACGGTTCAACAGTGGTAGGGAAGTTGTGCGTTTCTGCTTTTAAAGAGATAACAGATTCAAAATCTTTCGTTTCGTAAAAATCGGGTTTTTCAGCACTTTTCGGAGCAAACTGCTCTACGTTAGGTCCTTGAATAAAAGCAACATTGTCTTTATAAGCAGAAATAATGTCGTTTGGATTTTCTTCGGAAGTTTTTTTAATTAATTTGAAAAGTGAAGTAGGCATTTCTTCACCATCAATTACAAAAGTTCCGTTAAAAATTTTATGGCGACAGTGTTCTGAGTTTACTTGTGAGAATCCAAATACTTCAGAATCGGTTAGTTTTCTACCAATTTTTGTGGCAACTTCTTCTAAATAGGTAATTTCTTCTTCACTTAACGCCAATCCTTCTTGCTCGTTATATGCAGCAATATCCTCAATTTCTAAAATAGGTTCTGGCTGAATATTGATTGTAAAAGTCTCTTGGTTTAATCCGTTAAATTTTTGAGAAATCATTGGGTCGAAATCAGAAAAATCATCAGCAACTGCTTCAAACTCTTCGATTCTTATAATTCCAGAAATCCCCATATTTTGAGTAATTTCAACTGCATTGGTACTCCAAGGAGTAATCATTGCTGCCCTTGGTCCAACAAAAAAGGCGTCGAGAGACGCCGCATTTATTTTCGGTTGGTTGCCAAATAACCAAGTTAATTTCGAAATTGTTTCAGATGTTAATTCTTCTGTTGTTTGAACAGCAAAGACCTTACTGTTTACGTTTCCAAAGAAATGAATCATTATTAGTTGTGTTTGTGTGTTTTTTGAAGGTGTAAATTTAGTTCTTTTGGTTGAAATATAAACATAAAAAAAGCAGCAAAATTTTGCTGCTTTTATGTTAATCTCTATCAGGTATTCTATCTCTTTCTATTTTTCCTTTTTTCACGGCTTTATAGCTTTCGTAACAGTTTAATACAGCTTCAATCAACTGTAAATCACTGGCTTTTTTTATGAAGTATTCAGAATAATTACAATCAGAAAGTAGTTTGTTTAACTCAGCTCTGTCCATTTCTAAGTATTCCATCATCACCTCACGGTCAAATTTACCCGCTAACATTTTACGCAAATCGTCTTCTTTTTTAAGCTTTTTTAATTTTTTAAGTTGTTTGGGCTTATTTCCGAAGAGATTATATACCAAATCAACAGGATTTAAGAGTTTTGCAATAGGAGAGGAGATTTTTTGAGGTCTTCCTACTTCGTATGTTTGCGGCAACCCGTTAATATGTATTCTTGTAAAACGATCTTTAGGTACTTGTTTAACATCTACTTCTAGCACTCCGATTAATTGAGTAGATTTAATGACGACTTCTTTTACTTCTTCTGGTTTTTCTTCTAGTGAAATTACGACTTCATTTCCTTTTAAAAGGTCGTTTGTAATTTTTAATTTTATAGAGGCGTAGCCTAAATAAGAAACGAGTACAGTATCATTTGCTTGTGCTACAAGGTCAAAAAGACCTTTTTCGTTAGTTATCGTACCAATAACAGAATTAAGATTTAGTATATGAGCTGCACTTAAAGGTTTTTTAGATTCGGAGTCGATTATTTGTCCTTTAAGCTTGCCACTATCTGTGTTTTGTGCTATTGTTATAAATGATGATATTGACAACAATACTAAAATGAGGTACTTTTTTTGCATACTGCAATAATAAGAATTAATAGAGGTTATTTCGTTAATTATCTGTGAAATTGCTAACATGATAACAAAGATCATTCCACAAAAAAAATCACAAACGCTCATTGAAGAACTATTTGTGATTTTATCGTGCACGTAACAGGAGTCGAACCTGCACTTCCGTAGGAAACAAGCCCCTCAAGCCTGCGCGTCTACCAATTCCGCCATACGTGCATAAACTAAAAAAGTGAAACTTGAGCTTAACTTTCATAACCAAACTGAAGCTATAACTTAAGCCATTTTCTTCAGTATTGATAAGCTTTTTGATTCATTTCAAAAATCGTGTATACAACTCGTGAACGTTACTTCATTCTCAATTAAGTTGAATTGATTTTTGCTGGTGCAAATATAAAAATTTTATGGTATTTCGTGAATATAATCTTAGTAGATTACAATCTCATTTAAAAAGGCGGGGCGGTAAAAATGTACTCTTTTGGTAATGACTAGTTTAACACGAATTTCGTATAACTAGTTCGGTGTCGATGACGATTTTTTTATGGGTAAAGGGTTTGTTACTTTTTTTGCTTAATATTTCTTCAAACAAAATTTCAATAGATTTTTTCCCCATTTGATAGGCGTTTTGATCGATTGATGATAAGGAAGGAGTAATAACAGAAGCCATAAACCAATTACTAAACCCAAATAGGGCTATTTGTTCTGGTATCTTTATACCTTTTTCATTAAAATAATTAATCGCACCAATTGCCATTAAATCATTAACAGTAAATATAGCATCTACATTGTCTCCATGGTCAAGAAGTATTTGTTTAGCAGATGAATAACCATCTGAAAAATCAGAATTATTATCGCATAAATAAACTAGGGAAGGGTCAAAAGTGATGCCGTGGTCTTCTAGTGCTTTTTTATACCCCAAAAACCTGTCAATGGAATTCTGGGGATTAAGATCACCTCTAAAGTGGGCGATACGTTTGTACCCTTTACTTATTAAATAAGAAACGGCTTCGTAGGCGGCCTTCTTGTCATCTATAAATACTTTGGAGCAATTTACTAATTTGGCAATTTTATCGAACAGAACAAGAGGAATGTCGTAATCGATTATTTTTTGCAAGTGTTTAAAATCATTTGTTTTATTAGATAAAGAAATTAAGATACCATCAACCCCCTTGTTTAATAATAAATCTACTTGCTTTTTTTCGTTACAATATTCTTCATTCGATTGCATGACAATAACCATGTAGTTTCTTTGTTCAGCTTCTTTAAAAATTGCATCAAGTACGCTTGAAAAAAAATAATGAATCATTGTTGGAATAATAACGCCTATGATTTTAGATTCCTTGCTACGAAGACCCAAAGCAAATGAATTAGGCTCATAATTCAATTCTCTTGCTAAATCTTGAACACTTTTTTTTGTTTCATCACTAACATCGGGGTAATTTTTTAAAGCCTTGGAAACGGTAGCAGTAGATAAACCAAGTTGTTTTGCTAAATCTTTTAAAGTAATATGTTTCATATCGAGGGATTTTTGAACAAATAAGTTACAAATAAAATTCTTAAAAACAAATTATCATAACTTACTTTAAAAATAATAATATTGGTTAAATTTTTCACAAATTTATGAGTATTATATAAAAAAGCTAACTAACTTTTGTTGATATATCAAAATCGAAAACGTTTTCGGCTCGTTTTTAAATGTTTTTTTTAAAATTTTATACAATGGAAGAACTTAATAAACATCTTTGTTATTATCGTTTGGCGGATTAGTTTAAATCAGAAGACAGATTAAAAATCCAACAGACATTAAAAAACACACTAGTAAACAATTTATTTTAATTATGAAAAGCAAATTACTTAAAACATTTTTCCTACCGTTTATTCTTTTACTCGGAAATTATGTTTATGCACAAACTGTTACAGGAACAGTTTCTGATGCTTTAGAACCTTTACCAGGAGTTAACATTTTGGTAAAAGGGAAAACTGTTGGAACTGCAACTGATTTTGATGGTAAGTTTGAGATACAAGCTAATAAGGGTGACATTTTGGTGTTCTCTTTTATTGGCTATCAAACTCAAGAAGTTGTTGTGTCAGATACAACAATGAATGTAACTCTTCTAGAAGATACAGATAAACTTGATGAAGTTGTTATTGTTGGGTATGGATCTGTAAAAAAACAAGATGCTACGGGAGCTGTAGATGTTGTAAGTACAGAAGATTTTAATAAAGGTGTTGTTACATCACCAGAGCAATTGTTACAGGGACGATCTGCCGGTGTACAAGTAACGACTTCTAGTGGCGAACCAGGAGCTGGTGCTACCATACGTATTAGGGGTTCGTCTTCCGTAAGGTCAGGAAATGATCCTTTATACGTTATCGATGGGGTACCCTTTAATAATAGTAGCAATGCACCAGGTTCAAATACCGGTACAATTTCTGGATCTTCCAGTGCTAAAAACCCATTAAACTTTATCAACTCCAACGATATTGAGTCTATCTCAATTCTTAAGGATGCCTCGGCAACAGCTATTTACGGGGCAAGAGCGGCAAATGGAGTAGTTATAATTACCACGAAATCTGGTAAAAGAGGTGAAGGAAAACTTAATTATTCGATTACTACTACCTCTTCTCGTGTAGCCAATTCTTACGATCTTTTAAATGCCAATCAGTTTGCAGCAGCGAATCCCAGTGCTGATGCTGGTGGTAGTGTAGATGCTTTTGATGCCATTAGCAAGACCGCATTAACTACAGAGCATAATTTATCTTATTCTGGTGGTTCTGAGAAGGGCAAGTACAGAGTATCTTTAGGTGCGCTGAACCAAGAGGGTGTAATAAAAAACACTGGAATGGACAAATACACCTTAAATACCAACATTTCGCAAAAGTTTTTTGAAGATATAGTAGAGGTTTCTGTCAGCTTAACAGCTTCTCAAATAGAAAATGAAGCCACTGCACTTTCAGAATCTATTGGTGCCGAAGGCGATATAATGATGTCTGCTTTAAAATGGAATCCTACGCAATCTTTTTATGCGGCAGATGGGTCTTTTGTACAACCTTCTGCGAATCAAAGAAATCCATTAGCGTTTTTAAACTATTTTAATGACAATACCAAAACAACCAAGCTTTTTGGAAATGTGAAGGCAAATATCAAACTTACCGACGATTTAAAGTATGAGTTTACTTATGGTTTTGACAAAACCAATGCTTACAGAGGTATTGCAGCCTCAAGTGCTTTTAATACGCAGGAAACGTTAGGTAGAGGTTATGCAAATGTTCAGAACTCAAGATTTAATAACATACTGATAACCAATACATTATCATTCAAAAAAGATGTTTCAGAAAATGTAAACATCGATGCTGTTATCGGGCATAGTTATGAAGATTACCAAGGTAGTGGAGAAAATATTACTTTTAGGGATTTTTCAAAAGAAGATCAACAAGGCTATTTAGATAATATTTTTGCTGCTCAAACTATTGAAAGAAATGACTATTCTTCTTTCGGGTATAGCATAGACAGAAATCAAATTGTTAATGTTGGTTTTCTGCCAGTTTCATTGCAATCTTATTTTGCACGAAGTATCGTTAATATAAGCAATAAATATATTTTAACGGCTACTGTAAGAGCAGATGGGTCAAGTCGATTTGGATCAGATAACAAATATGGGTATTTCCCATCCTTTGCGGCAGCTTGGAAAATTCATGAGGAAGGTTTCTTGCCTGAAACAATTAATGAGTTAAAGTTTAGAGCAGGATGGGGACAAACTGGAAATCAAGAGTTTAGTGCTGAAGCAGCTAGCGATATTTATGTTATTAAAGATACTGGCCAGCCATCAAGCCTTAATATAGGTAGTGCTGATTTGAAATGGGAATCGACCACCCAGTTGAACTTTGGTTTCGATTTTGGATTATTCGATAGCAAATTATCTGGTAGTTTAGATTATTTTAACAAAAAGACCAATGATTTATTATTCAGACTTCCTGTTGCACAGCCCGGTCCTGTAGGATCATTTAGCTGGTCTAATTTTGATGATGAAATTATCAACTCAGGTGTGGAGATTGGCCTAAATTATAAGGCCTTTGATAAAGAAGATTTTTCTTTGGAAATTGGAGGAAACATTTCTTTCTTAAAAAATGAGATAAATGGGAAAGAAGCATTTGCGAGATTTGGAACGTCTACGGGATCCGCAAGTGGTCAAGGCCTGTCTGGCGATAGTTTACAGTTATTATATGATGGACAGCCATTATATGCCTTCTATTTACCTGTTTTTGAAGGATTCGATTCTAGTGGCAATGCTGTGTATGCAGATACAAACGGTGATGGTGTTGTCAATACCGACTTTGACCAACCAGGAGGGGATAGTGACAGAGCTTTTGTAGGGGATCCAAATCCTGATATTAATGTTGGATTATATATTAGAGGTAATTATAAAAATTGGGATTTCACCGTTAATGGTTACGGGGCTTATGGTCATCAAATTTACAATAACACAGCAAACGCATTATTCAATGCCAATGCGCTTTATACTAGAGGTGAAAATGTAATAACCAGTGTTGTAGATAATGGTGAAGATCCAGGATCAAGCCTAAAAGTATCTACTCGCTTTTTGGAATCGGGTGACTTTTTTAGACTGTCGAATTTGAGCATAGGTTATTCATTCGATACCGAAAACTTAGGTAAGGTAGGTAACTATTTAAAAGGTATGCGCTTAGCTTTAACGGGTCAGAATTTATTCATCATTACACAGTATAGTGGGTTTGATCCAGAGGTAAATACAAACAAACAAGTAGATGGTGTACCTTCTTTTGGAATTGAATATTCTGGTTATCCAAGATCACGTTCATTATCATTAGGTTTAAATTTAAATTTCTAACAAAAGAATCATGAAAAAATATTTAATTTTTACAATTAGTACATTTTTTATCTTCTCGTGTACTGATTTAGATAAGGAGTTAGATGGACTTTTAGACAAAAGTGGTCTAACTAAACAAGAAATCGTTACAGGACAATTGGTGAATGCTTACAGCCAGTTGCGCTCATTTCAACATCAGGAGTTTCAATATGTATTACAACAGCACCCTACAGATGAAATGGCGGGTCCTACCAGAGGTGCCGATTGGGACGATGGTGGTGCATGGAGAGCACTTCACCTGCATCAGTGGAACTCATCTCATCCAAGGATTTCTGGTGCTTGGGATCAGATTTTAGGTGGCTTGTTTTCAGCAATTGATGCTCTCAACAATGAGCCCAATGATGAAGAAAGAGCCATGGCTACATTCTATTCTAGTTTCTATATATTTACAGCAACAGATTTATGGGGCCAAGTACCAAACAGAGAGATTGGCACAAGCTATGGAGACTTCCCAACGGTTTTAAAGCGCACAGAAGCTATAGATATAGCTATTTCGCAATTAGAAGCTGTTTATGACAATTTACCTAGCGGTTCGGCTAGTAATAGTGTTAATAAATATGTAGCAGCAACGTTATTAGCTAAAATGTATTTAAATCGCGCCGTGTATAAAGCTACTGATGAAGATGGTACGCCACAAACAGGACCATTTGCTTTTGATAATGCAGACATGCAAAAAGTAGTTGATTATTGTGATACTGTTTTATCTGGTCCGTTTTCATTACAAGCCAATTACTTTGATGCTTTTGCACCAAACAACACAGATATAGGTACAGAAATTATTTTTGCCTCTGAAAACGATAACAAAACTGGTGGTGAGCTGGCTAGATTCTATTTCATGACACTGCATTACAATAATAATCCGGGTGGATGGAATGGTTTTGTAGCACTAACTGATTTATATGATAAATTTGATGACAGCGATCCTCGTATTGGAGGAGATTATGATGGTTTAACAGACGTATCAGGTTTGAAAACAGGATTTTTGGTTGGCCAGCAGTATGATGAAGCGGGTAATGAAATCGAAGACAGAGCTGGTCAGCCTTTGGCTTTTACAAAAGAGTTTTCTTTGGCCAACTCAACAGAAGAAAAAGGTATGAGAGTTATCAAGTATATGCCTGATTATGCTAACTTAAATAGGCCAGCCAATGACTTTGTAATTTTTAGATTGGCAGATGTTTATTTAATGAAAGCAGAAGCCATGACAAGAATGGGAGGAGATGCTTCAGGACCGCTAAATGTATTAAGAACAGCCAGAGGTGTTGAAAGCGTTTATACAGGAGCTACTTTAGATGATATTTTAGATGAACGTGCTAGGGAATTGTATTGGGAAGGTTGGAGAAGACAGGATCAAATTCGTTTTAGTACCTTCTTAGATCCTGTTCAGGAAAAGCCTGAATCTACAGATAGAACAAAGATTATATATCCAATTCCTGCAAAAGCATTGAGTACAAACCCTAATTTAACGCAAAATCCAGGATATTAAATATTTGAATTAATTATTGATTGGTAGTTTTTAAAAGAGGATTCCTCGACGTTTTGCGTCGGGGTTTCTATTGAAAATATCATTTGAATCTAAATAAGAAAATTCAGGTTTTTGGTTTGATAAAACCGAAATGAAAAGAGCGAAACACCTCGATGGCTCTGCCTCGAGGATTGCTCGTTTCAAGAAACTCTTTATTTTAAAACGAAAAAGAGAGATAAAAAATTCTCGTTTTTTAAAATTATTGATTAAATTTAAGATGATAATAAACTACTCTGATACAAGCATACTGGGTATTCAGAAAAAATATTTAAAAATTTCAATGTAATTATCTGTAAATCAAATCTTTGATTATCTTCTTGAAATTAGAAACAACTTAGAGCCCTTTTATTATTATGGAATTAAAAAATCCCTTTATATACCTTATTATAGCACTATCTATATTTTCCTGTACTAATTCTGTTTCAGTTAAAGAAAAGAACAAGCTCTTTACAAAATTAGACGAAAGTCAAACGGGTATTAACTTCAACAATGCCATAGAAAATCAAAAAGAGTTAAACATTTTTACCTATCGTAATTTTTATAACGGTGGAGGGGTAGCAATAGGAGATATTAATAATGATAGCTTGCCAGATATATTCTTTACAGCCAATCAAGGCCCTAATAAATTATATCTTAATAAAGGGAATTTTGAATTTGAAGATATTTCTAAAAAAGCAAATATAGGGGGTAAAAATCTATGGTCAACAGGTGTAGTACTAGTAGATATTAATAATGACGGCTTGTTAGATATTTATGTGTGTAATGCTGGGAACGTTAAAGGAGACAATCTAAAGAATGAGCTTTTTATAAATAATGGCGACCTAACGTTTACTGAAAAGGCAGCTGCATACAATTTAGCTGAAAATGGTTTAACAACTCATGCCGCCTTTTTTGATTATGATAAAGACGGTGATTTGGATGTTTACATCCTCAACAATAGTTTCATCCCCGTAAGCTCGTTAAACTATGCTAACAAAAGGGAGCTTCGAGCTAAAGATTGGGATGTGCCAAATTTACTGAAGGGAGGAGGCGATAAGTTACTGCGTAACGATAATGGAAAATTTGTTGACGTAAGTGAAGAAGCAGGAATTTTTGGTAGTTTAATTGGTTTTGGATTGGGGGTAACAGTAGGTGATATTAATAACGATAGTTACCTAGATATTTATGTTTCAAATGATTTTTATGAGCATGATTATTTATATATAAATAACCAAGATGGAACCTTTAAAGAGTCAATAAAAGATTGGACAGCACACATTAGCCAATCCTCAATGGGAGCCGATATGGCAGACATCAATAATGATGGAAATCCAGATGTGTTCGTAACAGATATGTTGCCTGAGCACAATAAAAGGGTTAAAGAAACTACCCAATTTGAAACTTATGATGTGTATCAAAGAAAGCTAGGGTTAGACTTTGACCATCAGTACATGCAAAATAGTTTACAGCTAAATCTAGGAGATAATCACATGGCAGAAATAGCTAATTTTAGTGGTGTCGCTAAAACCGATTGGAGTTGGGGAGCACTCTTGTTCGATATGGACAACGACGGCTATAAAGATATCTATGTTTGCAATGGTATATACCATGATTTAACCAATCAAGACTTTATGACCTTTTTTGCAAATGATATTATCCAAAATATGGTATTAACAGGAAAAAAAGAGGAAGTTTCAAACATTATAAATAAAATGCCCAGCAACCCAATAACCAATTATGCATTTAAAAATTCGGGAAACTTAGCGTTTAGCAACGTGACCACATCATGGGGCTTTGATAAGCCAACCTTTTCAAATGGTGCAGCTTATGGTGATTTAGATAATGATGGTGATTTAGATTTAGTTATTAATAATGTAAATCAACAAGCACTGGTTTACAGAAACAATGCTGAGACCCTAACCGAAAATAATTATATTAAAATCCAATTAAAAGGAAAATCGCCAAATAGCAATGCTATAGGAAGCAAAATAAAACTGTTCTCAAATAAAGAAATCATTCTTCAAGAAGTTATTCCTTCTAGAGGATTTCAATCATCCGTTGATTATCTCCAAACTATTGGAATAGGGACGAAAAAAATAGACTCCATTCAGGTTATATGGCCAGATGATTCTTTTCAAACACTAACAGGTATCCTTTCAGATAAGAAGTATATTTTTAAACAAGAAGACGCTTTACAAAAGTTAACAATTTCAAACAACAACAACAACACAATTTTTTCTGAGATAGATACCAATTTAGAATCGCATAAAGAAAATCGTCATAACGATTTTAATTATGAAGGCTTAATACCGCAAATGATGTCTAAAGAAGGACCAACGATATCGGTTGCTGACGTTAATGGTGATGGGCTAGACGATGTTTTTATTGGAGGCGCAAAAGGACAGGAAAGCAAACTATTTTTTCAAACAAACTCTGGAGATTTTGTGATTTCAAAATCACAAGGGTTTGAAAAGGACAAAGACCTTGAAGATACTGCTTCGGCTTTTTTTGATGCTGATAATGATGGTGATTTAGACCTTATGGTGGGAACAGGAGGAAATGAGACACAGGATGAAAAAAACTACAAAACTAGATTGTATCTTAATAATGGCAAAGGATATTTTAGTATTGCCAATAAGACTATTCAGGCGACATTTCACAATGCATCAGTCATTACCCCCTGTGATTTTGATAACGATGGAGATATCGATGTTTTTGTAGGAAGTAGAAGTGTTCCAGCTATTTACGGCATTAATGCTAAACACCAATTATTGGAGAATGATGGCGAAGGCGGTTTTAAAGATGTTACCAAAAATAGAGCCTATGCTTTTAATAGCATAGGCATGGTAACAGATGCAAGTTGGCATGATTTTGACGGTGATGGAAAAAAAGATTTGATTCTAACAGAAGACTGGGGAAGCCCACGAGTTTTTAAAAACAATAGCAAACAGTTAATCGAACTCAGTACTAATTTAAGTGAGTTTAAAGGGTGGTGGAATGCCGTAAAAGTTGTCGATGTTAATCATGATGGATTGCCTGATTTGATTTTGGGTAATAATGGTTTGAATTTGCCCTATAAGCCTTCAAAGGAAAAACCAATAAAAGTATTTATTAACGATTTTGACAATAATGGTACCATCGAACAAATTTTAACCGAAACCATTGATGGCAAGAATGTACCAATTATTACCAAACACGAACTCACCGCACAAATAGTTTCATTAAAAAAGAAAAACTTAAAATTTTCAGAATACGCTACAAAATCTATTGAAGAATTGTTTTCTGAAGAAATCATTGCGCAGTCTATTGTTAGGGAGGTTACTACTTCTCAATCAGTTGTCGCATTAAATAATACATCAGGCGATTTTAAAATACTACCTCTACCCAATCAAGTACAGTTTTCAAGTGTAGAAGCTATTGCGGTATTAGATGCAAATAATGATTCGAATTTAGATTTAGTTTTAGGAGGCAACCAATACAACTTTAAACCCCAATATGCCAGATTAGACGCCAATTATGGCAGTTTATTGTTAGGTGACGGCAGCGGTATGTTCGATTGGGTAGCTTATGAAGACTCTGGTTTTTTTGTCAAAGGTGAAGTCAAAAATATTTCAATTATAAAAACAAAACAGGGCACGGGTTTAATCGTTGGTATTAATAGTGAACAGCCAAGAATATTTAGAATAAACAATGAATAAATTCATAGTATATATCATTTTTTCAATAATTCTTTTGAGTTGTAATACAGAGCCAAAAAAGTTATTTTCTGTCTTATCACCCCAAGACTCTGGAATCCATTTTAACAATAGCTTAAAAGATACTGTTGGTCAAAATATATTAGATTACTTGTATTATTATAATGGTGGTGGTGTAGCTATTGGCGATATAAACAATGATGAACTTCCTGATATATTTTTTACATCAAACCAAAACCAGAATAGACTGTATTTAAACAAAGGAAACCTTGAATTTGAAGATATTACTGAAAAAGCTAAGATTGGTGGTGAAAATGATTGGAGTACAGGAGTAACTATGGCCGATGTAAATGGCGATGGTTTGCTCGATATATATGTATGCGCTGTAACTGGAACCAATGGATTTGTTGGTAAAAATGAACTCTTTATAAATAATGGAGATCTTACCTTTACCGAACGAGCAGAAGAATTTGGATTGGATTTTGATAATTATAGCTCCTCTGCTACGTTTTTCGATTATGATTTAGATGGCGATTTAGATTTGTACTTACTAAACCATGCCATTCATACCGAAGAATCTTTTGGTAAAGCGAGTGTAAGAACCCATAGAACTTATGAAAGTGGTGATAAACTATTGAGGAATGATAACAATAAGTTTGTTGATGTTAGTGAAAGTGCAGGTGTTTTTGGTGGAGCAAATGGTTATGGATTAGGATTAGCGATTTCAGATTTTAACCAAGATGGATATCCAGATATTTATGTAAGTAACGATTTTCATGAAGACGATTATTACTATTTGAATAATGGTAATGGTACATTTTCAGAATCTTTAAAAGATTATTTTGGGCATGTTAGCAAATTTTCAATGGGTAACGATGCGGCCGATATCAATAACGATGGATATACCGATTTAATAACCTTAGATATGCTTCCCGACGATGAAAAGGTTTTAAAATCATCGGCTGGAGATGATAACATTCAATTGCAAAACTTACGCACCAAACAATTTGGTTACTATTATCAATATGCCAGAAACATGGTTCAGATAAATCAAGGAGCCGACAGTTTCACAGAAATAGGGTTTTTAAGCAATATGGCTGCCACAGATTGGAGCTGGAGCGCATTAATTGCAGATTATGACCAGGATGGAAATCAAGATGTGTTTATCGCCAATGGAATTCCTAAACGTCCAAACGATTTAGACTATATCAAATACATCTCAAACAGTCAAATTAAAAAGAAAATAGAAACCACCAATTTAATAGATAAAGAAGCCCTGAATTATATGCCCGATGGGAAATTGAAAAATGGCTTTTACCAAGGAAGCATCGATTTAAAATTCAATAATCAAACAGCAACTTGGGTTACAGAAAAGGCGTCATATTCTACCGGTTCGGCTTATGGAGATTTAGATAATGATGGCGATTTAGATTTGGTAACAAATAATATTGGTGAGCCAGCAACGGTGTACATTAACAATACCAATACTAAAAAAAACTATCTAAAAATTCAATTCAACTATCTAAAAAACAATAGCTTTGGTATAGGTACAAAAGTTAAGCTATATAATAGGGGAGGTATTCAATTCAAAGAACTGTTTCAGCAACGCGGATTTCAGTCTTCTTCGCAACCTATGTTGCATTTTGGATTGGATAGTTTAAAAACCATTGACTCTATAAAAATAATTTGGCCAAATAAAACATATCAAACGCTAAAAAACATACATACAAATCAAAACTTGACCGTTTCGTATGAAAACGCAAAACCTTATGAATACAGTCTTTTAAAAAATCAAAAACCTCAAGTTTTTAAAAAAGTTGAAGACAATTTAGGTATCAATTATAGGCATACCGATAATAATTATATCGATTCCAATCGCAATAAATTAATCCCTTATCAAATTTCTGATAGAGGTCCAGCAATCGCTTTAGGCGATATAAATAACGATGGAAAACACGATGTGTTTTTTGGCAATGGCAAACACGTGCCCGCTGAAATATACCTCCAAAACAACGTTGGATTTGAGAAATATCAAGATGAACATTTACAAAGCAATGCCCTTGTCGAAGAGAGCTCAGCTATCATTTCAGACTTCAATAACGATAAAAAAAATGAGTTGTTTATTGCAGCTGGAGGCGGTGAGTTTTTTGGCAAATCAAAAGCACTTCAAAATAGCGTATATACCATTTCAGAAACAGGGCTGGAAACTACAAACATTCTTGAAGGCTATGAAGATACCGCTATAATTAAAGCAGTTGACTTTGATGTTGATGGTGATTTGGATGTGTTTGTAGGAAATGCAAGTATCTCCAATGATTTTGGGAAGATTCCAGAAAGTTACCTTTTGCAGAACGATGGTGCTGCGTTTAGTAAAAAATCGTTGGGTAAGGTAGGAATGGTAAGAGATGCCGTTTGGACAGATTTTAATGGCGATAATCAAGTAGACTTAATCATAGTTGGTGAGTGGATGTCACCCGTGTTTTTTGAGAATAACAACGGTAATTTCATTGATAAAACGAACCATTATTTATCGACTCATTTAAACGGTTTATGGCGTGCTATTATTCCTTTTGATGTAGATAATGATGGTGATTTAGATTATATGCTCGGTAATTGGGGAACCAACACAAAGTTTAAAGCCTCTGAAAAATTCCCAATGCTTATGTACTATGCCGATTTTGATAAAAATTCAAAAACGGAAACACTTTTAGCTACCGAAAAAGAAGGAAAATATTATACCTTAGAAGGATTGGATGAATTAAGTTCTCAGCTAGTTAGTTTAACCAAAAAGAAATTTACGGCTTACAAAGATTTTGCAGGGAAACCAATCAATCAGGTTTTTGATAGCTCGGTTTTGAATGAAGCGAAAGTTTTTGAAGTTCATACGTTGGCCTCAGGCATTTTAAAAAATAATAACGGAAAGTTTACTTTTCAACCCTATAGTAACCAGTTACAGGTTGCCCCCATAAATAGTTTTGTCAAAATTACTGTATCAGGAAAAGACCGTGTGCTTTGTGCAGGAAATTATTTTGGGGTAAAACCATATCACGGTCGTTTTGATGGTTTTTTAGGAGCGCTCATTTCAAGCGAAAATGAAATTGAATTAGGAAACACTTTGGGGTTAGACTTTTTCAACAAAGCTGTTACAAAACTAACAACCGTAACCTTCAATAACAAACAATACCTAATCGCTGTAATACATAATGACGATGTTCAAATTTATGAAATTAAATAAGGCATGTGTAATACTTGCAGGATGTGCAATATTACAAAGTTGTAACACTAAAAAAGAGCCCATCGAAGTAACCCCCTTAAATTATTTTGATGCTGTTGATTTGGTTACAGAAATCATGATTCACGATGTTTTTTCACCTCCAGTAGCAAGCCGGGTTTATGTATATCCCAACATAGCTGCTTTTGAAATTATAGCTCAAAATAATGAAGCGTATACATCTTTATCTGAACAACTAAACGGATTAACCCCAATACCAAAGACAGAAAACCCAAGCGTAAATTTAAAAGTTTCGGCTTTGGTGGCTCACCTGGAGCTAAGTAAGGCCCTCATTTTTTCTGAAGATAAAATGATTCATTTAAGAGATAGTTTGTACGGGGTATGGAGTGATAAAAATGAAGCGGAGTTTAAAGCTTCAGAAGCCTATGGATTAAAAGTTGCCGATCATATTAAAAATTGGATGGATTCGGATAACTATAACCAAACTAGAACAATGCATAAGTTTAATGTAGATACCGACGACCCATCACGTTGGCAACCAACACCACCTGCATATATGGATGGAATTGAACCGCATTGGAACAAAATTAGAACTATGGTTTTAGATTCCGCTTCGCAGTTTAAACCAATTCCGCCTCCGCAGTTTTCTTTAGAGGAGGGCTCGCAATTCCACAAGGAGCTAATGGAGGTTTATACGGTAAGTCAAGATATCACAAAAAAAGGAGATGATTGTGAAGAAATAGAGATTGCTCAGTTTTGGGATTGTAACCCATTTGTGTCGGTTACCCGTGGTCATTTAATGTTTGCAACAAAAAAGATTTCACCAGGTGCCCATTGGATTGGTATTACGAAGATAGCATCGAAAAATAAAAATTTTGATTTTAACGAAACTGTTTATGCATTTACAAAAACCTCTATAGGTATTTTTGAAGCCTTTATTAGCTGCTGGGATGAAAAGTATAGAAGTAATCTGATAAGACCAGAAACCTTGATTAATCAACATCTTGATGAAAAATGGAAACCAATCTTGCAAACACCACCGTTTCCAGAATATACCAGTGGACATTCGGTAGTATCGGGGTCTGCATCCGCAATACTCACATCAATTTTTGGAGATAATTTTAGATTTATTGATGACACAGAAGTTCAATTTGGATTGCCCAAGAGAACATTTACCTCATTTAATGCAGCAGCAGAAGAAGCCGCAATTAGTAGATTGTACGGAGGTATTCACTACAAAGCAGCCATAGAAGAAGGATTCAAACAAGGAAAAAATGTAGGAGAATTAGTTGTCGAAAAAATCAAGATGAAGCCATAGATTATAGAAAGTATGAAGAAAATTATTGTATCAGGAAGCATAATAGTATTTCTAATAGTTATAGGTTGGTACTTTTTTGTGAAAGACTACGATTATAAAATTTCATTTAGTACAAATCAAGCACCTGGTATCGTTTATAATACTCTTTTGGGATGGAATAATTGGGAGCCAATAAACAAAAAGGCAGTGGTTACAAATTATAAAGTTCCATTTTCAGAATTGACTCAGCAACTGAATGTTTCAGATTCTATTATTACTATTAATTGGTTAATCGAAAGAAAATCAGATTCCATTACAAAAGTAACTGCCCTATTAAAGGATGTAAAACATAGCTTGCATCAAAAAATGATGATTCCATTTTCTAAAACAGATTTTGTAAAACGAAGTCTTACAACAGTAAAACATATTAGAGAAGGACTCAAAATACATAATACAGAATATAAGTTGTCTTTAGTAGAAGAAGCTGTTTTTACTAAGCAAACCTGTGCATACATTACTTTGAGTTGCAAGATGAATGAAAAAGCAAAACTAATGATAGCCCATACTATTGATGTTATGGACTATTTAAGAAACAACGAAATTGAACGTATTGGTAACCCTTTTCTTCAAGTTACACAATGGGATTTGAACAAAGATTTCATCACATTTGATTTTTGCTTTCCAATCGCAAATGATAAAAGTTACCCAAAATCAAAACTAATAAAAATTAAAACTGTTGAACAAACAAAAGCTTTAAAAACAGTTTTCAACGGAAACTACAAAATATCAGATAGAGGCTGGTTTACCTTGTTAGATTATGCCGATAGAAAAAATATAGCTATTAAAACCTTACCTATTGAAGTTTTTTTAAATGATCCGCATTCGGGAGGTAATGAACTAGATTGGCAAGCAGAAATATATGTGCCATTAAAGAATTAACCTAGAAAATCTAGTTTTGTTTTAATTGCAAGGCAATAGCCAAGCTTTTAATTAACAGAGGATTGCTTCGAAATACGCAACTATTTTTTTTCAATACCCAGTATGCTTGCATCTGGGTATTTTATTTAGAAAAAATTTCAGATCACAAGCCTTAAAAAATATTCAAAAATCGAAAACGATTTCGATTGATAAATCATCCTTTTTTAGTGTCTAAAATTGTTAAATATTTTATTTATCTAGAAATTGTAGAGGTGTAGATCAATTGACGAACACTGTAAGTCAAGTAAATGGATAAACTAATAGCGATTGTTTTAATAATTTTAATTACGTCAGCCTGCAAAAACAAAGGGAAAAAAATGGAGGAATTTAAAGAAGAGAATATATCAAAAGATTCAAAAACATGGTGGAAAGAAGGAGTTTTATATCAAATATATCCACAGAGTTTTAAAGATTCCGATGGTGATGGCTTTGGTGATTTTAGAGGTGTTATTGAAAAACTAGATTATCTCGAATCCTTAGGAATTACAATGGTTTGGATGAACCCTTTTTTCGAATCTCCATTAGTCGATAATGGATATGATGTAAGCAATTATAAAGCAGTTCATTCTAGGTATGGTACCATGGATGATTTTAAGGAAATGATTGAAAAGATGCAAGCCCGTGGAATCAAATTTGTTTTAGATATCGTTGTAAATCACAGTAGTAACGAACATGAATGGTTCAAACAGGCAAGTAGTTCTAGAGATAACAAATATTATAATTACTATCACTGGTGGCCGGCAGAAAAAGGAAAACCGCCACATAGACATAGTATTTTCGACCCTGAAGGTGGTTGGCATTTCAATAAAGCGACGAATTCATACTATTTACATACGTTTGCCCAAGCTCAACCTGATTTAAACTGGGAAAACCCTAAGTTACGTCAAGAAGTGTATGATATAATGAAATTTTGGGCTGAAAAAGGAGTTGATGGCTTTCGTTTAGATGCATTTCAATTTTCAAGTAAAGACACTACATATCCAGAATTTCCAGAAGGATATGAAAAAGATTTTATAAAATGGCATGGCATGCGCCCGCAATTACATACTTATCTTAAAGAAATGTATAAAGAGGTGATAGAACCATATAACATTTTTGCTGTTGCCGAAGGAGCAGGAAGTACGCTACAAGATGCGCACGACCTTGTTGATGAAGACAGAAAAGAATTGCAAACCGCCTACCATTTTGAATATGTCGATATGTCTAGAACCACAGCTGGTTATAAATTGACTGATTTCAAAACTGTTTTCACAAAGTGGGATACCTCTTTTGCTGAAAAAGGATGGTTAGCCATCTTTTTATCGAATCATGATAATTCTAGATTGGTCAACCGATTTGGAAACCCCAGTACAGCTTACCGAAGGGTGTCTACCCAAATGTTAAATACGTTTTTACTAAGTATGAGAGGTACACCTTATACCTATTACGGAGATGAATTGGGTATGACCAATATAGATATGCCAAGGATAGAAGAATATGTAGATGTATCTGCAATAGGAGAATATGGAATGGCAAAGGCAAGAGGTGATAATATGGAGGAATTTATGAAACAGTTAAATTATAACTCTCGAGAAAACGGACGTACACCCATGCAATGGGATGACTCTGAAAATGCAGGTTTTACCACAGGAACGCCTTGGAAACGAGTAAATGATAACTACAAAGAAATTAATGTTGCTAACCAAGAAAAGTCTCCTAATAGTGTATTGAATCACTTTAGAAAAATGGTCAAATTAAGAAAAGAAAACGAAGTTTTGGTGTATGGAGATTATCAATTACTAGATGCAGAAAATGACGAAACTTACTGTTTTACAAGAACTTTAGATGACGTAAAAGTCTTGGTTCTATTAAATTTTACAGATCATGATTCAAGTATAGAATTATCAGAAATTAGTAATAACAAAGAAATCCTTATCAATAATTATGATGTTTTAACAATTTTAGAAAAACAAGTTACATTGAAAGCTTACCAAGCGGTACTACTTTCAATTAAATAATAATTTAAAATACAAAAACCAATTATGAATAAATTAAAACAACTCATGTACGTCACACTTTTTGCAAGTGTACCGTTTTTTATGTCTTGTCAAAAACAAGAAAGTAGTTTTACAGTCAACTCACCAGATGCCAATATTTCAGTAGTATTTGCGCTTACAAATTCTGGTCAGCCCATGTATAAGGTTGACTATAAAAACAAAACTATTATCGATTCATCATTTATGAGTTTCGAATTTAAAGATTTGCCAGCGATGAAAGATGATTTTAAAATTGTGGGTACATCTACTAATAGTGTTGATGAAAACTGGGAGATGCCTTGGGGTGAACAACTTACCGTTAGAAATAATTACAACGAATTTGTTGTAAACTTAGAAGAGACTTCTCAAACCAAAAGACAGCTTAACATTCATTTTAAAGTGTATGATGACGGTGTAGGTTTTAGATACGAATTTCCTGAGCAACCCAACTTAAAAGAAGTTTTAATAACAGATGAAAACACTCAGTTTAATTTAACTGGCGATCATGATGTATGGTGGCAACCTGGAGATTGGGATCTCTACGAGCATTTATACCATGCAACAAAACTTTCTAAAATAGATGCCATTTCCTTAAAAGATAATCCTGACTTACATGCAGTGCACATACCACAAAACGCAGTAAATACACCTGTTACCATGAAAACAGATGATGGTATGTATTTAAGTTTTCACGAAGCCGACCTAACAAATTACGCAGGAATGACCTTAAAAGTCGATCGTGAAAATTTAGCTTTACAAAGTGAGTTGGTAGGTTCAGAACGATTAGGAGGTAAGGCAAAACTAACAGTACCATTTAATACACCATGGCGAAGCATCCAAATTGCAGAACGTGCTGGTGATTTAATAGAATCGAAACTTATTGTAAACTTAAACGACCCTAATAAAATAGGCGATGTAAGTTATTTTACCCCAATGAAATATGTTGGTATTTGGTGGGAAATGCATATAGGTAAATCTACCTGGGACATGAGTGCAACGCAAGATATGAGCACTTGGATGGGTGATAAAGAAAGCGGATCAAAACATGGTGCCACGACCGAAAATGCCAAGATATATATTGATTTTGCATCAGAAAATGGTTTCAAAGGGTTATTAGTTGAAGGTTGGAACACTGGATGGGAAAAATGGCGAGCCAATGGCGATATTAGAGAAGGGCTTTTTGATTTTATGACACCATATCCCGATTACGATTTTGATGAAGTTATGGCGTATGCGAAAGACAAAGGTGTAGAAGTAATTATGCACCATGAAACTTCGGCAGCACCATTAACCTATGAAAAGCAAATGGATGAAGCGTATACTTTTATGAAAGATAATGGTATGAACTCAGTAAAAACAGGTTATGTTGGTGAAATTATTCCAAAAGGAGAATATCACCACGGACAATGGATGGTAAACCACTATCAGAAAGTATTGGAAAAAGCGGCAGAGAAGAAAGTCGCCGTAAATGCACACGAGCCTATTAAGGCAACAGGTAAGCGCAGAACCTATCCTAATGCTATTTCTCGTGAAGGTTTAAGAGGTCAAGAGTTTAACGCTTGGGGTACTGATGGGGGTAACCCACCAGAACATTTACCAATAATAGCATTTACCAGAATGTTGGCTGGCCCAATAGATTTTACCCCAGGAATATTCAATATAAAATTTGATGAGTATAAAAAGAACAATCAAGTAAGTACCACATTGTCACATCAGCTAGCACTTTATGTAGTTATTTATAGCCCCATACAAATGGTGGCAGATTTGCCAGAACATTATATGTTAGATGGTAAAACACATCCAATGCTTCAATTTATTAAAGATGTTGGGGTTGATTGGCAACAAACCAAAGTACTAGATGGTGAAGTAGGCGATTTCGTTGTTATTGCACGTAAAGAGCGTAAAACAGGAAATTGGTTTGTGGGAGGTATTACCGGTGACAATGCGAGAAAACAGACTGTAAACTTCGATTTTTTAGAAGCTGATAAAACTTATGAAGCTATTATTTATAAAGATGCACCCGATTCACACTGGGATGATAATCCACAAGCTTTTGAAATTGAAAAAATAGACGTAACCAACACCTCTAAATTAGATATACAATTAGCCGCAGGAGGCGGATTTGCCATAAGTATTATGGAAAAATAGAAAAAAACATAACAAACAACTAGATTCAACGATAAGGTTAAAATACGTCATCAAGTTTTTTCTATAAAATCATCAAGATAGACTGACGATATTTTAACCTTATTTTAATATCGCAAAAACGAAACAAATGAAACTAACAAAACCGAGATTGTCATTTTGGCAAATATGGAATATGAATGTCGGTTTTTTTGGAATTCAATTCAGTTTTGGATTACAACAATCAGCAGTAAATCCAATTTTTGAATTTCTTGGCGCTCACCACGATGAATTACCCTTATTAAACTTAGCAGGTCCAGTGACCGGATTGTTAATTCAACCTATTATTGGAGCCATTTCAGATAAGACATGGTCACCTAAATATGGAAGAAGAAAACCGTTTTTTTTAATAGGAGCCATTCTGGCAAGCTTGTGTTTGTTTGCCTTTCCCTACAGTCCAAGTCTATGGTTTGCAGTAGGTTTGCTTTGGGTATTGGACGCAGCCAACAATATAGCCATGGAACCTTATCGAGCCTTTGTTGGAGATAAATTACCCGATAAACAATTAACTTTTGGTTACCAAATGCAAAGCCTATTTGTAGGAGCGGGAATCACTATCGCTAATTTTTCGTTATTTGTTTTTCAAAAATGGTTCAGCGATACATCAGGTATAGAGGCTGTGAATACCATTCCTAATTGGGTATATTATTCTTTCTTTTTAGGTGCATTCGCATCTGTGGCAACGGTGCTATGGTCTGTTTTAAAGACTCCTGAAATACCTCCATCTCAAGAAGAATTGCAAGAAATCAAGGAATTTAACGAAGGAAAGCCACACCCACTAATTCAGGTTTTTAGTGCTTTATTGGTCGTGCTATCTATTCCTATTTTGCTTGGTTTTAGTGTAGCTTCACTAGCTCCTTATTTGTTTGAGAATTACAATCTTTTGGCCATCATTATATTGGTTTTTGCTTTTGCTTGGTTGTTTTTGCTATATCGCTTAATAAAAAATAATCCAGAGGTTAATTTCATTAGAAAATTTGGTGACTTATTAATGCCACTTATAGAAGCTGCAGAAGCCATAAAAGATATGCCAAGATTTATGTGGAAATTAGCTGGTGTCTATTTCTTTCAGTGGTATGCCTTGTTTGTATATTGGCAATTTATTTCTCCTATGCTAAAAAGTTCTTTACCTAACATTACAGCCAATGAGGCGCTGGCACAAGTTGGTTTAATGAATGGTACGTACAATTTTGTTACTATGATCGTGGCGTTGGCATTGGTACCATTTGCTAAAAAATACGGTTCTAAAAAAGTATATGTTATAAGCCTATTTTTAACAGGAATAGCCATGTTAAGTATGCCTCATATAAAAAATGAATATGCTCTTTTGTTGCCCATGGTGTTGCTCGGTATAGGTTGGGCAGCTATGATGGGCATACCTTACGCTATGGTGTCTAAAATTATACCATCTGAAAGAAGAGGCGTTTACATGGGTATTGTTAATATGATGATAGTTATTCCCATGCTCATACAAACTGTGAGCTTTGGCCCCATTGTAAAATACACATTAAACGATAGCCCGATTAACGCTATTATTTTTGGTGGTGTATTTTTTGTAATAGCAGCACTGTTAGCATTGCGTCTTAAAGAGCCGTTAGAAATTAGCGATAATGATACTATTGATTTTTCAGGTCGTACAGAAGACTTTAACCCTAATAATTTAAGTAGATGAGAAATATAGGTGCTAAAATAGCTATTTACCTCAATTATTTTGTATTTGCCATTTTATTGAATAGCGTTGGTATAGTTATCGAAAAATCTATTGATGTATACAAAGTCACCGAATCTCAAGCTTCTGTTTTAGAAGCGTTTAAAGATTTACCTATTGCTTTGGTATCGTTTCTAGTAGCATCCTTCTTACCACGCTTCGGTTATAAAAAAGCGATGCTCACAGCCTTGGTCATTGTATTTCTTGGCTGCACGCAGATGGTTTTTGGAAATTCATTTTTACATACCAAAGTTTTGTTTTTAACAATTGGTGTTAGCTTTGCATTAGTAAAGCTTTCGGTGTATTCTCTCATTGGAATTTTAACAGATTCTAAAAAAGAACATGCCTCGATGATGAGTTCCATCGAAGGTTTTTTTATGATTGGAATTGCCTTGGCTTATTTTCTCTTTCCTGCTTTTTATTCAGAAGATGAAAATTCATGGCTTAATGTGTATTATTTGCTATGTGGGTTTATAGCCATCTCTTTTTTGTTCTTGCTGTTCTCTAAAATTCCGTATGAAGTAGAGCCTATTGGTACGACCTTAAGGGAAGATATAGAGGAATCTATTAAACTTATGGTGGTGCCATTGGTATTGGTTTTTATTATTTCTGCATTTCTATTTGTAATGGTAGAGCAGGGCATAATGACATGGTTGCCCACGTTCAATAAGAAAATATTCAATTTTAATTCAGTATTAAGTGTACAAATGGCCAGTATATTAGCACTTTCGTTAGCCTTAGGAAGATTTATCGCAGGATTTTTAACAAAGTATGTTAATTGGGTACTTTTGGTCGTGATTTGTGTCGTGATTTCTGGAGGCATTTTAATGTATATTTTACCACAATTGCAAGGCGAAGCTAAAGTCATTGGTGAGATTTCTAGCTTATCGAATGTACCGTGGCTAGGCTTTATTTTACCGCTAATAGGGTTATTTATAGCACCAATTTACCCTCTTTTAAATTCAACGGTATTAAGTTCCCTTCCTAAAAGTTTACATTCCCCAATGTCGGGTTTAATTATTATATTTTCTGCTTTCGGAGGTACCATTGGTTCTAGAATAGTAGGTGAGTTATTCGAAAACATTGGAGGAGCCAGTGCCTTTTATTTTTTGTTGATTCCGATGGGACTATTAATAATTTTTGTTTTACTAATTAATAAAATGTCTAAAGAGCAAGTTATTAGATAACCATGATTTTTTCATTAAACATAGACCATATTTTGCAGAAACTATTGCAACAAGAAGATACCGATGGTGATAAAAAAATTACTATTGAAGATAAGGGTTCTAAAGCTTTTGAAATAGTATCTGTTACAGGTGAAAAATATATGGTGAAAGGAACGTACCATCTTTCCAATTTATTGCAAGAATTGGTCATTTCAAAAAACAAAGGAAACACAATAGCAAAAATACCATTAACTAAGATTGTTGAACCACCCGTACAAAGAACCTCTCGAATGATTCGCGATTATTATTGGGAAAGTTTAACAAGGAAAATGGATGAAACAGGTATTAAAAGGCTTATAAGCGATACTAAAAACAAAACACTTACGGCAACAACGTTGCGTATTTATGTTCCATTTCACGATACCTTAGCGTTTCATTATTACAAAAACTTAGAAACAAAACTACCGATAAAAACGTGTAAGTTACCCGAAACCATCACACCAGAATATGTTCAATCCATCAACAATAAACCTGGGATTTTATCTTTAAAGTTAACATCGGAAAATGGAAAAATACAAGGTGTTCCTTTTGTGGTTCCAGGAGGACGCTTTAACGAAATGTATGGATGGGACAGTTATTTTGAATCCATAGGCTTGCTCATAGATGGTAGAGAGGATTTAGCAAAAGCCATGGCGGATAACTTTCAGTATGAAATTGAACATTATGGAAAAATATTGAATGCGAATCGCTCGTATTACCTCACTAGAACGCAACCTCCGTTTTATACAAGTCTTATTCAAGAGGTTTTTAATATCACTAAAGATAAAGATTGGCTAAAGTCTCATTTAGAAACCGCTATACACGAATATGAAACAGTTTGGATGGTTCAAGGAAAACGACTTACCGCCAATAAATTAAACAGGTATTTTGCCGAGGGAATTGGAATACCACCAGAAGTAGAAGAGGGACATTACGATGCTATTTTAAAACCTTTTGCAAATAAGCAACCTTGTACTGTTGAAGATTATATTCGTAAGTACCAAAATAACGAAATTGATAATCCTTTTTTAGATACCTATTTTCTGCATGATAGAACCGTAAGAGAATCTGGTCATGATACCTCATACAGAATAGAAGGTAATTGTGCAGATTTTAATTTGGTTGAACTCAACGCATTACTGTATAAATATGAAACAGATTTTGCGCATGTAATCAAAACACAGTTCAACGATAATTTTAAAACAGCTGTGGGAAAAACCTATACTTTTGAATATTGGAACGAAAAGGCAAAACAGCGACAAACACTTTCAAATCAGTACCTTTGGAATGCGAGTAAGGGTATGTATTTTGATTATGATACTAAAACCCAGCAACAGTCACACTATATAGCGGCGACAACCTTTATCCCAATGTGGGCAGAAATGGCAAGTAAAGAGCAGGCACAACAATTGTTAGAAAAGGCGTTACCACTTTTATTGGAAAAAGGAGGTATTGCAGGAAGTACCGAAGAAAGTAGGGGAGAGATTTCTGACGAGCGTCCGCAACGACAGTGGGATTATCCTAACGGTTGGGCACCGCATCAAATGATGATTTGGAAAGGACTATTAAACTACGGATACCACCAAGAAGCACAACAGTTAATTTATCGTTGGCTGTATATGATTACCAAGAATGTGGTTGACTACAACGGTACCATTCCAGAAAAATACGATGTTGTAGAGGCTACCCATAAGGTGTTTGCAGAGTATGGTAACGTTGGAACCGATTTTGAGTATATCACTCAAGAAGGCTTTGGCTGGATGAATGCATCATACCAATACGGATTATCTTTATTGGACGAAGCATACATACCCAAATTAAACAGTTTAACATATCCAGAGGATTTGTTTTAACCATTAAGATTAAAGATTTAACAGTGTTAATAATATTTAAGCGTTCATGAATCAGATTGATATTTTATGTGTCGGAGAAGTTTTAATAGACTTTATAGGACATCAACACGGAGTTCAAATAAATAACACAAGAGATTATCATAGGTATTTAGGAGGTTCGCCTACTAATGTGGCTATGAATATGGCTAGATTAGGATTAAAGCCAGTATTAGTCTCAACTGTGGGAGATGACGGGTTTGGTGAATATATCTTTCAACGCCTTTCTGAAGCTGGCGTACTTACAGCATATGTAAAAAAGATAAACGATAAGCCAACGAGCGTTATATTCGTATCTAAAACAGATGGTACCCCAGATTTTATTCCGTTTCGTGAAGCTGATATCTTTATATCAGAAGATCAAATAACTCAAGACATACTTAAAAGAACGAAAATATTCCATACCACCTGTTTCGCTTTAAGCAAGATGCCCGCACAAACTACCATACTAAAAAAAGCCAAAGAAGCTTATGAGATGGGTTGTAAGTTGAGCATAGACATCAATTATTCAAATAAGATTTGGAATAGCCGAGAAGACGCTCTAAAGATAATAAAAGCCTATTGCCAGTTTAATCCATTAATTAAAATTAGTGAGGATGATATGCTTCGGTTTTTTGAGAAAGAACTACCCCATGAGGATATTTTTGAGTTTTTTCACAAAAATGGTGTTGATACGGTATGTTTAACACTGGGAAGCAGTGGTGTTAAACTTTCCCAAAAAGGAAATGAAATCATTCAGTTGCCTGCAAAAAAAATAGAA
Organism: Tenacibaculum tangerinum; assembly: GCF_029853675.1. Lineage (NCBI taxonomy): Bacteria > Pseudomonadati > Bacteroidota > Flavobacteriia > Flavobacteriales > Flavobacteriaceae > Tenacibaculum > Tenacibaculum tangerinum. Next base: position 664,020 of record NZ_CP122539.1, read on the forward strand.
AAGGTAATGGATGCTACGGGGGCGGGAGATGCCTTCTGGTCTGGTTTCTTGTATGCTTACATACAAGAGAAACCTGTAGAAGACTGTTTAGAAGTAGCCCTAAAGCTTGCTGCATTAAAGCTACAAAATGTTGGAAGGCTACCAGATAATAGCAATATTTTATCCGAACTTTTATAGGAAAATAGTTACCACATGGAACAAGAAACCAATAACATAATACATGGGGTTATGTTGAATGCTTACCCCGATAGTATAGGAAATAATCTTGGTGATATGATAACGATGCTTGAAATGCCAGCATTTAAAGACGTGTTTTCTTTGTTCTATATTCTGCCTACTTTTTTCAATAGTGATTTAGACAGAGGGTTTTCAATCATTGATTATAATATCAATAAAGAATTGGTTTCTAAAGCTAATTTAAAAGCACTAGACGCCCTAAAAATCAAGTTAAAGTTCGATATCGTTTTAAACCATTTGTCAGTAGCTTCTCCACAATTTCAAGACTTATTGAAAAAGGGAGACCAATCTCACTATAAAGATTTTTTTATAAACTGGAATACATTTTGGGAAGGACACGGTGAATATGATAACAATGGGGTTATAATTCCGAAAAAGAAATATCTTAATAAATTATTTATGCGAAAATCGGGACTGCCCATATTAAAAGTCCAGTTTCCCGATGGTACAGAACAGCCGTATTGGAATACGTTTTATCAAAAAATAGCATATCAAAAAATAATGATTAATGATATAGAAAACGTTGAAGGATTGACTTCAACTCAAGCCAAACTACTATGTGATTTAGTCAATTCGGCTATTGATAGCGGTAAGGATTTGACTTCACTTGATTTTAAAGAGCTTAGTGCCTACAAAAAGGGCGTGCTATCTATAGTGCATCAAAAGAGCACCTACCTAGGGCAAATGGATGTGAACGCCAAATCTCAAATGGTCTGGGATTTTTATAAGGAAACATTGATGAAACTAAAAGAGTTTGGTTGTAAAATAGTACGTTTAGATGCGTTTGCATATTTACATAAGGCAGTAGGTCATTCAAACTTTTTTAATACACCAGGAACATGGCACTATCTAGAACGCATTAAAGAAATTGCCAATGCCCATGGTTTAACCGTTTTACCAGAAATTCATGCCGAATACGGATTGCATTTGCACGATAAAGTCGCTGCCAAGAACTATCAAATTTATGATTTCTTCTTACCTGGGTTAATGATACATACACTGGAAACAGCTTCAAATAAAGCACTTTTGGCTTGGATGAATGAATTGGTTTCTAAAGGTTTTAAAACCGTAAACATGCTTGGTTGCCATGATGGCATTCCCGTTTTAGACCTTAAGGGAAAAGAAGTAGATTGCGTATACTACGAAGGACTATTAAGTGAAAGCGAAATAGAACAGGTGATGAAGGTGATATTGGAAAGAGGTGGGCGTATTAAAAATCTGTATAGTGCATCAGGACAAAAATTGTCTTACTATCAAGTAAACGCTACGTTTTATAGTGCTTTAGGAGAGAGTAATAAAAAAATGTTATTGGCAAGAGCCATACAGTTATTTATGCCCGGTATCCCTCAAATTTGGTATTTAGATTTGTTCGCAGGAAAGAACGACTATGCTGCAGCAGATAAAGCGGGTAGTGGCGGCCATAAAGAAATAAATAGAACCAATCTTAGTCTAAAACAGGTAAAACAAGGACTAAAAGAGGATATTGTTTTAAACCAACTTCAAATCATGCGATTAAGAAATACTTCTAGAGCATTTACAGGAATCATAACCATTGGAAATACTTCAGAAGAAGAAATGGATATTTCATGGACTTTTAATAATGAATTCGCTCAATTAAAAGCGAACCTCCGCACCTGTAGCTTTACTATAAATTATACTGAATCTGGAGAGTTGAAAACAATGTCATTTTAACTATAGAATCATTGTGTTTTTTTGTGAAAGAAAGTATTGCTATTAAAATTTACTGTAGCGAACTCATTCTCACTAAAGGTTCAAAAACAAAAAACCTTGCTAACTACATAATTAGCAAGGTTTTGTTTTTAATTAAGTGACCGGGCTGGGGCTCGAACCCAGGACCCTCTCCTTAAAAGGGAGATGCTCTACCAACTGAGCTACCCGGTCATTGCTTCTTTGTGAAAGCGGTTGCAAATATACAACTGTTCTTTAAACCAAAAAAGATTTTTTATAATATTTTTACTCATATTTGTAACCGCTTAAGTATTAGTTTATGAAAATAGTATTATTAGGGTATATGGCAAGTGGCAAATCGACTATTGGACGCGGTTTTGCTGAAAAAAAGCAAATTTCGTTTATCGATTTAGATGATTATATAGAGAAAAAAGAAGAAAAAACAATTTCTGAAATCTTCGAAGAAAGAGGAGAAATTTATTTTCGTAAGCAAGAACATAAGTACTTAAAAGAGTTGTTAGATAAAAAAGAAAGCTTTGTGCTGTCTTTAGGAGGAGGCACTCCTTGCTATGCAGGAAACATGGATGTACTATCAAGCCATGAAGAAGTAAGTTCGGTGTATTTAAAAACATCAATCAAAACAATTGTAGACAGATTGATGAACGAGAAAAGTAAACGTCCATTGGTAGCTCGTTTAAAAGAAGAAGCGTTGTCAGAATTTGTGGCAAAGCACTTATTTGAACGCAGTTATTATTATAATCAAGCGAATTATATGATAGTTTTAGACAATAAAAGTGTAGATGACATTATAGACGATTTACAGGTTATACTAAGTTAAGTAAGCGATTGTTTCATCATCATTAAACTCTACAACCACGTGTTCTTTAATTGAAGTTGATAATGAAATTCCTTTAAAATCGGCTTTTACAGGGTATTTTTTATGATTTCTATTTACGAGTACTGCTGTTTTAAATCTTTTTAAAGGAACTTCTAAGAAATGTTTTACTCCGTATATTAAGGTCGTTCCTGAATTTAAAACATCATCTACTAAAACCAATGCTTTGTTTTGGTACTCTTCTTTAGTAATAGAGGTCTTGATAGGGTTAATTGGATTTGTTTTATCAATCGTAACTTTACACAATAGTACTGTTAAAGGTGAAATTTCTTTTAGAACTGTGGCAATTTTTTCTGCTAAAAAGAAACCATTATCGGCAATACCAGCAATAATAATCGCTGTCTCGCTACTATTACTTTCGTAGATTTGAAAGGCAATTCGGCGAATTTTCTGTTCAATTTGAGTAGTATTAAGAATAATATTGTTTATTTCGGTCATTTTATAACAGTTTTACGTACTTCTAGATTACAAATTAACATCATTTTTGTTAGAATCCTCGTAATAATCGTCAATATCACGGCGATCTTTCTTAGTAGGACGCCCCATTCCTTTTTTGCGATAGTAATCTTTAGAATATTTTAATAATTCGGTTTTTTCAAACTCTTCTTTCGGGGTTAAATCTTTTCTGTATAAATCTACCAATTTAGCACCTACACGGTTCGGGGGTATATCGAGCACTTTTATTTTGTAGTTGATTTGGTTTTTTCTAACCGTAATTTCTTCATCGCCAAAGATTTCTTTTGACGGTTTGAGATTTGTTCCCTGTAGCTTTACATGCCCCTTTTTACAAGCATCTGTGGCAATACTGCGGGTTTTAAATAAGCGAATGCACCACAAATATTTGTCAATTCTCATATTAAAAGTTAATTTTTACCAATTCATTTTTTGCAAAGGTATAAAAATGGTAAATTGCGCGTTAAAATTTCAGAACTAAATGATAAAATTTAAACATGTACTGTGTACAGCGATTGTAAGTGTAGTATTGTATGCCTGTGGAAGTGATACGAATCCTCGGGTGGATGATTTTGACCATGAGGCCCAAGCTGTAATTGACAACGATTCTTTGGTTGTGTTTTTAAAAAACAACTATTATAATGAAGTTCTCGACTCTGTAAAACCAATTACAAACGGTGAGACTCCTTTATTTGAAGATGATAAGTTAGTAACTAAAGAAGTAACCGAAAATGATATTAACTATACACTATATTATTACGTAAATAGAGTTGGTAATCCTGCGGAAGATAAAGGTTTTCCAACCGTAATGGATTCGGTATATGCGAAATACAGAGGGCAACGAATTGTTAATAGAGATAGTTTAAGCCGTGATTTTGATAAAAACACCACTTGGTTTTCTCTAAATAATGTAATTAGAGGCTGGACCTATAGTCTTGTTGAATTTAAAGGTGGAAACAATGTTACCGATAACGGTCCTATAACTTTTGAAGACGGAGGTAAAGGAATATTATTTATCCCTTCTGGTTTGGCTTATAGAAATAGAGGAACGACGAATATACCTTCTAATTCAATATTGTTATTTTACGTTGAATTGTGGGATTTTGTAGAAGATACTGATGATGACGGTGATGGTGTGCCTTCTATGGATGAAGATATTGATGGAGATGGGAATGCGAGGAATGATGATACTGATAAAGATGGAATACCTAATTATGTAGATACCGATGATGATGGTGATGGCGTTTTAACAAAAGATGAAGATAGAAATGGTGATGGAAATCCAGCAAATGATTTTAATGATCCAGATAAACCAACTGTTCCTGATTATTTGAATAGAGATATCAGAGTAAAATCTGTATAATCCTGAATAACAGTCATAGTTTTTATTAGGATTAAAGTTAAAAAATCTCTCAACAAACGGTGCTTTGTTGAGAGATTTTCTGTTAATTTAATTACTTTTACTCAAAAAGAAAAAGTCTAATGGCCTATATAATTATTACTATTTTACTTCTATTTATCATTTACAAGATTCTTAAAAAAGAAAAAAAGCAACCAAAGATTGTCAATATAGTTGAAATTCCAGCGCATTGGTATCCATTACTAGAAGAAAATGTGTTGTTTTACAAAAAATTGAATACCAAAGATCGGTTACATTTTAAAAAGAGAATTCAATCTTTTCTGAATAGTGTTGAAATAGTCGCGGTAGATTTTGAACTCGAAGATTTAGACATACTTTTAGTCGCTTCAAGTGCCGTTATTCCAGTATTCGGATTCAACAACTGGATGTATCCAAACCTAAAAGAAGTGATTATCTATCCCGATTATTTTAACGATAACCTTGAGTTTGCATCAAAATCTAAAAATAAAATCATTGGTGGATTGGTTGGAAACGGAATGTTTGAAAATAAAATGATTTTATCAAGAAGAGCCTTACACCATGGATTCGCTAACAAAACAGATAAAGGAAATACGGGAATTCATGAGTTTGTTCACTTGCTTGACAAATTAGACGGTACTATCGATGGAATTCCGAAAGCCTTATTAGACAATGAAAATTTGGTGCAATGGTTAGATGTGGTACATGATAAAATGGAAGCAATTAATAAAGATAAATCTGATATAAGAAACTATGGCGGAACTTCTAAAGAAGAGTTTTTTGCAGTGGCTTCCGAATATTTTTTTGAACGTCCGATGTTGTTAAAGAGAAAACATCCTGAGCTTTATAAAATGTTAGATGATTGTTTTAACATTGATTAATGACTTATGTTAAATATAATTTTAGCATATAAACCAAATAGGTAATTATGAAAATAGTTATTAGAGAACTGTATGAATTTAAAGACAGAATTTATGAAGTAGCTTCTTTAGAAGATGTGATGATTACGCTAAAGCAGATTCAGTTCTATTCTAAATTTAATTTTATTGTATTTAAAGTAAATTCAGAGGAAGATTATGAAGGAATAAGATTGAACAAAAACGGAAAACAGTATTACATTGAGTATTTTGATCAGGATATATCAAATCTTGATAAGCATGAAATTTATTCTATTTCTGATTATTATGGTTATTTGAGAAACTTTCTAAATGAGAAAGAGAAGAAGACAAAAAATTTATTTGAAAAATTAACTTCAAAAAAGAAGGAAGAAGAGAAAGTAAAATATGAAAAATGGAAAAGGGAATATAAGAATTCAAAAAAAACTAATATAGCAAAGATTACCAAAAGTATCATCGTTGGTTTGTCGCTAATTCTATTGGCTTGGTATGTGTTAAATTTATTGTATACTGGAAATTATAAGTTCATTGGTCAAGAGACCGAAGTCGTTCAAGCGGAAATTTATAAAACAAATAAGGCCTATGTTCCAGGTGGAGGATATTATCAAAGAATTTATTATAAATTCAAATTTGAAGGAAAGAATTACAACGATATTACAAGAATCAATAGGTTTGTAGGAAAGAGAAAAATTGGAGACAAAATGAAGTTAAAAGTTTCAAAATCGAACCCTATGAGGTATGTGATTTTAGAATATTTACCTTCACAATAGCTTGAGAAACCTTAATTTATAATCAATCTAAGCACTTTACTCAAATAAAAATGGCATATTTGTCGTCAAATACATAATAAAACAATAAAATATTAACCTATGATAATACTATTTGATTACATAATGGACGCACAAAAGCGATTTCTATGGTGTTACCAATAGGTTATTGTAGTATAAAATCACTTAAAAGCGTCCAAGTTGTAAAATTTGGACGCTTTTTTTATAAAAAATTTTCAAGCTATTGAAAACATCGTGTAAAGTACTACATCGTTCTGCATCAGTAGATTAGTTATCTGAAGAAATTCGGACAGGAATTCTATTTCTTATATTCAGTTTAACTATTTGATTTTCAATAAAATAAAATTAAAAAATAGTTGCATAATTCAAAAAAGCCTCACATCTTTGCATCGCAATTATGCAAAAACAATTTTAAAAACGAAGTAACATGTTCAAATATCAATTAAACATAAGTACATCAAAAGAACTAGGTTCTTGTGTACAACTGCTTCGCGATTTTCTTCATACATAGAAATAACACAATTTATATATGAAAAATCCGAAGCCAAATTAAAGTTTCGGATTTTTTTTATGCTATACATTTCCGTCTTAGTACAATTTTTCCGAAACCTACCTTTTAAAGTAATAGTCTCGAATGATTTTTGAGAAAAGAAAGCTATTACTATTGATTACAGAAAATTAGAAATAATGGGGAAAAAATTAAAAGGGAAAGACCTAATCAATTTAGGATTTCCAAAGAATAATAGCATAAACATCGCCTTAGGGCAAATTAACCGATACAGAAAAAAAGAAAAGAAAGAGCGTATTTTAGAAGAAGCAAAAGACGTGTTGCTTCATCCAGAAAACTATCAAGGAAATGCGATTTGGGGGAAAGTTGCAGAAGGTTTAACAAAACCAGTAGAAGTTAAAATGCATCAATTACGAAATACGAGAGCACCCTTTTCAATTTACGGAGAAAACGAAATTGATGAGCAAGCAAAGTATCAATTGTACGATGCATTAAAACTACCCATAGCAGTGCAAGGCGCATTAATGCCCGACGCACATTCGGGTTACGGTTTGCCCATAGGAGGTGTTTTAGCAACAGAGAATGCTGTAATTCCTTACGGTGTAGGATTGGATATTGGGTGTAGAATGGCATTGAGTATTCTTCCAATGAAAGCATCGTATTTAAAAGGGAAGCAACACCAACTAGAAAATATTTTAAAAGAACACACCAAGTTTGGAATGTATGAAACACATGATAAAAAACAAGATCATGAAATTTTTGAACGAAAGGAATTTCAAGACATTCCATTAGTAAAAAAGTTAAAAACAAAAGCATACAACCAATTAGGAACTTCTGGAGGTGGAAATCACTTTGTGGAGTTTGGAATTGTAAACATAACAGATGAGAACAATGAATTTAATGTTCCAGTAGGTGAATACGTAGGATTACTAACGCATAGCGGATCAAGAGGTTTAGGTGCTAATATAGCGAAACACTATACCTATTTAGCAACAAAACAGTGTCCGCTACCAAAAAATGTACAGCATTTAGCGTGGTTAGATTTGAATACGCACGACGGACAAGAATATTGGTTAGCCATGAATTTAGCGGGCGATTATGCAAAAGCATGTCACGATAGTATTCATAAACGAATTACCAAGTTGCTAGGTGTAAAACCATTAACTATGATTGAAAATCATCACAATTTTGCTTGGAAAGAACAAGTACATGGTGAAGAAAGAATTGTTCATAGAAAAGGAGCAACACCAGCAGGTAAAGGAGTTTTAGGAATAATTCCAGGTTCTATGACCGCACCAGGATTTATTGTTCGAGGTTTAGGAAACCAAGAAAGTTTGCAATCGGCATCACACGGAGCAGGTAGAAAACATTCTAGAAGAAAGTGTAAAGAGAAATTTACCAAAAGTGATATCAAACATCAATTAAAAATGAACGATGTTACGCTTATTGGAGGCGGAGTAGATGAAGCGCCCATGGCATACAAAAACATTAAAAAAATCATGGCGAATCAGCAAGAATTAGTTGAAGTTGTTGGAACATTTACACCAAAGATTGTACGAATGGATAGGTAAAAAAATCGTCATTCCGGAGGAGATAACGACTGAAGGAATCTGTTGTTTACTGAACTAAATTCAGGCTTAAACAAAAAGATTGCCTCATTTCACTCGCAATGACAAATAAAAGAAAACTATGGGAGCAAATCATAACACAAGAAGATATGGAGAATTATGGCCTGATTACCGAATAGAATTAGGCTTGAAAATATTAGAAAAATTAAAACAATGGATTATTGTTTCTGGAGGTTGGGCATGGCATTTTATGTCAGAAGTAAACCATAAAGAATACAAACATGCGCATGATCACAAAGACATAGACATTTTTGTAAATCCGAAAAATGTAGGAATTGTAATGCAGATTTTATTGGAAGAAGGTTTTCAAAAAGTTTGGACACGATACGATAAACTACAAAGTAATGAAAACTTTAGACGATACGAAAAAGTAGAATGGTTAGATATTGGAAGAGAAGTAAGAATTACCATTGATTTTTTCGAATCAAAATCGCTTAAAACTATTGAAGTAAATGGGTGGAATGTTGTAGATCCTGAAACCTTATTGAGTTTCTATTCAAATATTCATTCAAGTGATAAATGTTGGGCGGTAAAAGGAGCATTACAATTAGTATCGGAACGTAAAAATCCAGTTGGTAATCCATTGTTATCTAAAAATCCTTTAGAAGGATAGTTTAATACATGGAAACAAAAACAATTCAGTTTACAGCAGGACGAGGTCCGGCAGAATGTACTTGGGTAGTTGCAAAAGTGTTAAAAAGGTTCATTCAAAATTGTAGAAATGCAGGAATAGCATACACGATTCTGCACCAAGAAAAAGGGGTTGAAAACGGAACAGTTCAATCTGTTTCGTTGCAACTCAAAGGTGAAAATTTGACAAGCTTTTTAAAAGATTGGCTTGGCACCATACAATGGATAGGAAAATCGACATTCAGAAAATACCATCAACGTAAAAACTGGTTTATTGGTTGTTTTGAATTGGAGTGCAGTAATGAGCTGAAAATGCATGAAAAGGATATCGAGTTTCAAGCGATTCGAAGTTCTGGTCCAGGGGGGCAGCATGTAAACAAAGTGAGTTCGGCAGTTCGTGCAAAACACAGCATAACAGGAATTCAAGTATTGGTTTCAGAAAGTCGTTCACAGCATCAAAATAAAAAGATAGCGATGCAGCGATTAACAGAGCAGTTGGCAAATTTTAATATACAGCAATTACAAAAGAACCTACAAAGCAAATGGGAAAATCATCTGAATTTAGAAAGAGGAAATCCAGTACAAGTATTTGTTGGAACTGATTTTAAGATGCAAAACAACAAGAAAAAATATAAAAAGACACGCAGTCAATTGAAAATGATTTGCGCAAACAATTAAACTAAAATGAAAACATTAGCAAACAATTACATATTTAAGGCGTTAGACGCTTTTCCTTATGATTTAGAAGAAGCCGTAGAAGCATTGACCTATGCTTTAGCCTATGAAGAAAAAAATGTGGTAGCACTGTGCTTAATGGGACGCATTTATGCCGAACATTTGGGTGATTTTGAGAAGGCAAAGAAGTATTATACCGAAGCCTTGGCAGAAAACATGTACGCATTTAACGTATATCCACATTATATTAATGTGCTATTATGGAATGAGGATTATGAGGAAGTTAAACGATTTATTGATTTTGCACGAACTGTAAAAGGCTCTGACAAAGCAATTTTATATGTAGGAAAAGCGCAATTACATGAACAAAAGCAAGCATATAAAAAATCGCTACACTGTTTAAAACTCGCTAAAAGATACACCTATAATGATGATTATATGCGAATTATAAAAGAGCATACAGAACGAGTGAAGGACAAACTTCCGAAGAAAAAGAAGAAAAAGAGTAAGAAAAAGCAGAAATAATTTCAAACTACGCAAAAACATTACGCACTATTGTGTAATATTTGTAGCGTATTTATGAAAAAGACAACTTTATTAAAATTTTTAAAGAAAATGAATACAAGTAAAATACTAGTAATAGACTTAGAAGCTACTTGTTGGAACGGAAAAATTCCTTCCGGACAAGTTAGCGAAATTATAGAAATAGGCATCTGTCTGTTAGACACAGAAGAGGGTACAATATCGAAAAACAAAGGAATTTTGATAACCCCTGAGCGATCGGAAATAAGTTCTTTTTGTACACAACTTACAACCATTACAAAAGAGTTATTAGATCAAGAAGGAATTTCATTTAAAGAAGCATGTGAATACTTAAGAAAAGAATACAACCCCAAAGAATATGTTTGGGCCAGTTATGGTTTTTATGATTTGAAGATGATGAAAAATCAATGTAAAATCAGAAAAGTTGAATATCCTTTATCTCAAGAACATATAAATGTAAAAGAACTCTTTGCAGAAGTAAAAGGTCTTTCTAAAAAGGTTGGTATGAATGGAGCTTTACACATGCTAAATTTTGAGTTAGAAGGAACGCATCACCGTGGGGTAGATGACGCCAGAAATATTGCGAAAATTCTGAATTGGTGCCTCAAGAACAAAAAGTATGTTTAATATAAAAGTCTCTACACCAAAAGGTGTAGAGACTTTTACATTGGTAAGAAGTAACATCAAAATTACTTTTTAGTTGCAGTTGTACGTTTTTTATAAATCACTAAGATGGTAAGCAAAATCATGCTAAAGAAAATAACATATACAAAATTAGGAATCGGTATGGGATCTCCTGAAGCATAACTATGCAATCCTGATAAGTAATAATTAACACCAAAAGAAGTCATAATAATTGACCAAAAAGCAAACATACTCGCTACATTCAATGTAAACAGGTTATTAAGCTTAGGTACAAAACGTAAGTGCAGTACTATTGCATACATAATAATACTAATCAACGCCCAAGTTTCTTTAGGGTCCCAAGCCCAGTAACGACCCCAACTTTCATTTGCCCAAACACCACCTAAAAAAGTTCCGATAGCGAGTGTAAACAAGCCAATAGTCATTGAAAGTTCGTTGATATAAGTTAATTCTTTAATTTTTACCTCAATAATTGTTTTATTTCTCTCTGTAGTAAATAGCATTAAAATTAAAGCCATAATTCCTAAAACTGCTGATAACGCCAAAGGAGCATAACTACTTACAATGGTAGCCACATGAATTTTTAACCAGTACGACTTTAATACAGGCATAAGGTTGGTTATTTCAGGGCTTAACCAGTCTAGATAGCTAACAAATAACAACGCCCCAGTAAATAAGGTAGCAAGCGGTAAGGCAAAATCTGACTTTCTAAAGGTTATCAAACCACTTAATAATAAACACCAAGCGACGAAAATAAGCATTTCATATCCGTTACTCCAAGGAGCATGTTGCGCAATATACCATCGTAAAATAATATTGAAGGTAAACAGTAAAAATGCAACTAAGGTTAAAATGATCAGGATATTCCAGCATAAATTTACCAGTTTTGTATTGGTAAACATTTTTATGATAGCCATCACTAGTAATAAAAATCCGAGTGTAAAAAATACTTGGAACAACCAGAAATTAATGTTTGCCTTGTTGTACCAAATTTCAGCTTCTAAACGCTCAGGAGTAGGTATTATGTCGGCAGCAAGAACCTCTTGGTATTTTTTGATATACAGCATTTTTTCATGTGCATCGTCAAATTTTCGTTGTCCTAAATCTTTAAAGTAACTAGGTAAAATGGTTTTAGCAAAACGACCATCTTCTTCGGTAAAATCATTAAAATGATGGTTGTAGCTAAACCACGTATTATTTTCATCATTTTTATTGGGAAATATCTTTAGGTAGTTACCCGTAAATAAATTGTATAAGATGTTAAAGCGTTCATCTATTTTTAACACTTCTTTATCGAATTCATTACGCTCAGCAGGTTTCTTTTTATTCGCATTCTCTACCGCTTCAGATAATAAATAATTTCCGTTAGCATCTAAGAAGCTTACAAATGAATACAAACCGTTTTTACCTTGTTCTACGGTAGATAATAATTCCCCCGTTTTTTCAGTATCTGCTTTAATAATTGGAATTCGTTGCCATAATTGAGGCATCATGTGCAGTCCTAAAAACACCTGATTTACATCTAAACGAATCGTTTTTTCGGCAGTAGGGTAGGTAAAATTAGACTTTCTAGAAATTTTACGAATACATTCTGAAGCTAAGGTGTTGATTGGTTTGATACGCCCGTCTAAGTCTTGCACTAACAAACGACCAAAAAATTCAGCTTGCTGCTTGTCTATTTGTTGAGAGGCAACAATTTTATCAACAGGTACTTTCTTAGCAATGGTATCTTGCGGGGTATTTGCAAAAGCTGCATTTGCTCCTAACACCAATAAAGCAACTACTGCAGTTTTGGTTTTTAGCTTCTTTAATTTTTTGTTAACAGACTGAAAACGAGAAGCTTTTCCGAAGAGTGTAAAAAACATACCAATTCCCATTAACAAATATCCCAAATAGGTAACCCAAGTACCTATAAAATCATGATTTACAGAAAGTACTGTTCCGCGTTCATCGGTATCGTAACTTGCTTGAAAGAATCGAAACCCTTTGTAATCTAATACATTATTCATAAAAATTCGGTAATCGAAAGTTTCTTCCTTGTCGAGCACGGTTACTTCGCTGGCATACGCCGACGGACTTGAAGAACCAGGGTAACGCTCTAGTTGAAAATCATTCAGCTTTATAGAAAATGGAGTTTGAATCGCCCCAGCTCCATAAGATAAGACAAGCGATGTTCCATCATCAAATTGAACTTGGTGCTTTATAGGTAAAAATCCTTGACGGTATAACAAATTAACTTCTTGTTGTTCTTCACCCACAGCAACGTTTAAAATAAGCGCATCATCTTTGGTAGCGTCATTATCTGTTTTTTCTTCCACCGTACTTACGAGTTTAAATTTTCCTTTAGGGTGATAAGAAGTTGGTACAAAAGAAAAATCTCCTGCTCTGTATAAAGTTCTTAGTGTAATATCTTGTAAACTATCTTGCTGAACTCTACCCGCTTGTTGGCTAGACATGATAAAGAAATCAATAGGGTGGGGGGTTATCATCTTAAACTTTCCCTCATCTTCAAAAATATTAATAATTCCTTCCTTTTCAGCTTCAAAACCAACTTCATGTTGGTGTTGGCCGATCTTTTCAATTTCTCCTTTTTTTAAATATACCGTGTTTCTTCCTTCACCAACAGTAGTTACCATTTTTAAGAGTGGTGTACCATTTATGCTATCGTTAATCACTTCTGGAGAAGCATCTGGAATATACTCTTTAAAAGAAATAACCACAGGTTTGTTGTTAATAGTCTCTTTTAATGTGAAACTGTTGTCTTCTATAGGTGAAAAACTAAGTTTTTTCTGAATTGTTTTTGAGTTATCACCATTTTGAATAATAGCGGTTAACAAATTGGTATCTGAAATGATAACGTTCGAGCTAGCACCTTCTCGAATTCGCATAATACCACTGTAAGAGGTATAACGTGTAATTCCTGCTCCTAATAAAATAATAACAAAAGCAATGTGAAAAAGAAAAATAGGCCATTTTCTTTTCGTAGCTAAATTGTATTTGAAAATATGTAGGAAAAAACTGATGGCTAACCCTATCATAACGATTTCAAACCACCAGGCATCGTAAATACTAGACCATGCTACTGCTGTTCCATAATCATTTTCTATAAATGTTGCCACAGCCATAGCTATAGCAAAGATTAGTAATAAAATTAGCGCTAATGATGAGGATGAGAAGAACTTATAAATTTTTTGCATCTGACTACTAGTTAAAAAAGATAATTTTTAGAATGTTATTTCTAAAAATTATCCTTTTTGTAAATGAATTTGAATTAAGTGATTATTTCATTGAAACCTTTTTGCTTCCGTAAGTAGCTTCACGTTGTTTAGCTTCTTCCATCCACTTTGGTAATAAGTTTTGTTTAAATTCTTCTTTTTCTTTTTCTAGTTTTTCTATATCTAATCCTATGTACTCTTGCGCCTTTTCTTTGGTAGAAATATCAGGCATTTCAACAGGTTTATTATGACCTAGTTCAGCTAATAAACGAGCTATTTTTACACGTCCTTCAGTAGCTTTATCTAAGGCACTAGCTATAACTCTTCCTGTTTCTACTGGAGAGTGGAAAGAAGCACCATGAGCTGCTGCTGCGTAATCCCAACGCCATTGAGCATGACGAATATCTAATAAAATATCTTTCATTTGCTCTTCTGTAGCTCCTAAATCCCAACATTTTTTTGCTTCAACATGCATTCTTACCAACGCATCTTCTAATCTTAATCGAGCTTCGGTTGATTTTTGTTGACGCTCATATACATTCGCTTTTAACTTGTCTGCATCTTCACGGTGACATACTTGACATGAATTCGCTACATTGTTCATAGGCGATTGAATGTGGTGATCGGTAAACTTTTGTCCGCCTTCACTCTTGTAAGGCATGTGACAATCGGCACAAGAAACACCTCTATCGGCATGTACTCCTGTTAAATAGGTTTCGTATCCTGGATGTTGTGCTTTTAACATAGGAGCACGGCTTAATTTGTGTGTCCAATCTTTAAAGTTGATATCGTCATAATACTTTTCCATGGCTTCTACAGACATTCCATTTTTCCATGGGAATGTTAAATAAGGAACACCTTCATTACCTGCTTTTTTCTTGTCAAAATAGTATTCAACATGACATTGAGCACACACTAACGAACGCATTTCTTGATGGGTAGCCTTGTTAATATCTTTACCCATAGCTTCAAAAGCTTCAACTAATGCAGGACGGGTAATGGTTAACTTCATTGTTTTTGAATCATGACAATCAGCACAACCAATTGGGTTTACCACCTCGTGTCCTTTATCTGCCCATTTACCTTTGTAAAACTCAGCAATTCCTACTTCGTTCATCATTCTTGGTACATCTGGACTCTTACAGGTCCAACAAGTAGCTGGCATAGGACCGTCTCCTTTTCCTTTAGGTCCACCAGTTCTTAAAGAATTTTGTAAATCGGTTACTGCGTATTGATGACCACGACCTTGATTGTAATCTTTAGCAAATCCGTAACCTGCCCAAAGAACTACCAAACGAGTATCTTCTTCAAGCATATCACGCATTTTTGAACCTCCTTGGAATGATTCGAAATCACTATTTTCTGTTTGTAGAAAAGATTGATATTCTGCAGGGAAGTTTTTTCCCCATTCTTCATTTCTAGGTTCGTTTTCGCTAATTTCTACTTGAGGTACGTATTTATATTTAGCTTCATTTTTTCTGTTTACAATACTAGAAGCTAGTAAGCCTAATAGAAAAACGACTACTACGGTTACTATAAATAATACTTTGTTTTTCATTTGTTTAATTTATTTTCTTATTTGTTGATTTAACCATTCGGGTATTACTGTTTCTACATTGTCTGTAGGAATCGGAGCAATATTATTTCTAACAGTCGAAAGTCCATGAACTGTACCATGAGGTAGCTCTTGGTGACAAGACCAGCATTTGCGTTCTGTTCTACTTTCTTTGTGATCTTCAAGCCAACCGTCGTACTTTACTTGCGTAACTTGTTGCACATGACATCGTATACAGTTATTCTGAACTACTTCTTCAGATTCTTCTCGCATAAACATCACTTCGGGTTCTGCACGAGCAGTAAAAACTGATGCATGAAGCAAGCCATCTTTTGCTTTAAAGTAGTACTTGTTTAAAACATTATCATGTGGAACGTGACAATCGTTACATGAGGCTTGTTCTCTATGCGAACTATGCATCCAACTATTATACATAGGGGTCATTACGTGGCAATTAACACATGCCAACGGATCGTCTGACATATAAGAAACTATCGAAGCTTCTTTTGCCATAAAAAAACCAAGACCTGTCAAAATTCCTATCAAAATAATAGCAACACGTCTCCATCTTGATTTTTTATTGGGTAATATTTCGCGTTTTATATTCAACTTTGTTTTATTTAAAATTCGCTAATGTAAAACTTCTTTTTCTAATTCAATCGCTTTTGGATGTAAAATATTATTTTCTAAATGAAAATGATAGTATAAATCTTGCTCAAACTCTTTTAACTTATAGTACAAAACTTTTAAGCTACTACAGGCATCGGTAGAAGGGGTATAATTATTGGTTAATCTTGAAATTTCTTTAAAGATATTTCTAACATTTTTATGTTCATACTCCATCATACAAATCGGATTATCGATAGTTTTAAATGGTGTAGTCATCATTTTTTTTCCTTCTTTTTTAGCTGTTATTAATTGTTTTATAAAAGGAAATAAGATTTGTTCTTCTTTTTGTAAATGAGACAACAACTCGTTGGCTACTTCGTAAAATAGTTCATTTAAAATTATAAATCCCTCTTGCTTGGTTCCATGAACTTTGGCGACCTTATTAGCGTACTGTGAAATAATGGGTAAACTTTCTTTAATATAAGTATGATGAATAGTTTCTATATAAATCATCAAAAACTGTAATTCCCATTTATCGTAATCTTCAATCAAATCTCTGATGGCATCTACTTCTGATAGTTCTTTTTCTAAAATTATTTGATTGATATTTTTTTCTATACAAACTTTCTCTATGGTCATATGACCACTACAACAAAAATCAATTCCGTATTTGTTAAATACATCTGCCGTTTTAATATTTTCAGTCACATAATTGGCTATTGTTTTTTGTTGCAGCGGTATCATAACTTATTTTGTTTTAGAGGTAAATAGGGTAGGTTTGATAGTAACCATTGCCCAAGCCCAGTTATTCGTGTTACCATCGAAGTTGTTCTTCAAAACTTCCATTCCTTCAGATGCAAACATGTGAGAATATCCTGCTTTTAAACCAATTTCTTTCGTAAATGTATAGCTGTATACCAAATCAACTTCAGTACCTAATTGTTTAGAAACGGTATCATTGATATCTGCTGCTGCAGAAAAGTTGTGTACAGCTGCAGTTAAATTAGATTTTGGATTAAATTTAAGGTTCCCTTTCACATAAAGATCAAGTAAACCAACACTGTTAATATGGTTACCTACATAAAAATAATCCATTAAACCGTTAAATTTGTGGTTGGTACCATAAAAAGGATTAAAAGCATTGTTTTCATCAGCAGCAATATCATAATCATTACCACTTTGTAATTCAACACCAAAGCCTAATTTCGTTTTATCTGATGTTTTAAACATAGCTTCTAAACCAAGTAAATACGCACTTAAATCTCTGTCTAAAACGTCTTTACCAAACTGATAATATAAGTTTGCAGCTAGGTTAAAGCCTTTTTGTTTACTAGTTAAATGCGTACCAACAGTTTGACTGTATTTTAAACCGCTATCAGATTGCAATCCGTTATTTAAAAACAAGAAGCTACCTGAAAAATTATTCCAGTCGTTGTGTAACCATACATATTGCATTGCTTTGTAGGTTCTTGGCGTAGTTAAATTAGTTCCTATAAGGTTTTCAGCCGATTGATTAAAAGCTAACCCCAAATCCATTTTAAATTTGTTTTCTTTGTATTTGAACATTGCTAAATCGTGACTACGAGCTTGTTGAGCCCAAGCTACATTACCAAAAAATCTACTATCATCATACACTACTTCTTGACGACCTAACTTCAATGAAAATTCAGGAGTTAAAAATACTTCACCCCATGCTTGGTGTACAGCAAGCCCACTATTATCAGTGGTATTTAATTGAGGTACATCTCCCCAAACTCTTACATCTTGTAAACTAATAAAGAAATTTAATTTTTCAATAGTATAAGTTGTGTTTAAACGAGTTCTCTGCGAAACAAAAAGGGCAGGGGTTGCATTGTCGGGAAATAGGGTTTTGAATCCATGTCTGTACTCAGTACGTGGACGAATTTCTGCATCAATTTTTAACTGAGCGAATGTTGTTGTAATAGCAAAAAGGAAAAACGTAGTAATTATTCTGTGTGCTTTCATAAAAATTATATATTTCATATTTCTGTACAAATTACTTGATTTTATACAGTGAAAAATATGACAAAGGTCATCTTTTGAAACTATTTTGAACTTAATTAATTCTTTACAGAGGATAAGGTTTTGGTTACTAGCGTAATAAAAGCTATTTACTATTTGTAAAAAAAAAACGATTAAAATTTAACTATTTAATAATGAGAATTTTGTTTTTCTCATAAAAAGTAAAAAATATAGAAATACCATATTTTTAAACCTTTTAACGGTCTTTTATTGGCAGGTTTTTACATTTCTAACGAACATAACTATCGGGTATGATTATACATACTATTTATGTTTCAGGTGGGGATTTTCAGTATGACAGTTTTGCACTTATATCTAATGCAAATACTCCTAATTAGTGGCAGGAATTATATTTATCGTATAAAAAACAATACAAAAAGTTTGTATAATTAAAAATAAATTACAAATATTTGCGTGAAAGATAAAAACAAATGAATTTTATTCAATCACATCATCATCATTTTCATACTTGCACTCAAGCGAGCTGAGAATGTATTGAATAAAAGAAAATATATTTAAAACCCGTTTGAGTAAATCAGATGGGTTTTTTGTTTCTAAGGCGCCAGAAAAATTAACCTCCAAAGATTTACTCAAACACATTTAAAAAACAACATGAGTAAATTAAAAATAGCCATACAAAAATCGGGAAGACTGAATGAAGATTCGTTACAAATTTTAAAAGACTGCGGAATCGCTGTTGATAACGGTAAAGACCAATTAAAAGCTTCAGCGAGTAACTTTCCTCTAGAAATATTTTATCTAAGAAATGGAGACATTCCACAGTATCTAAAAGATGGAGTGGTAGACGCAGCCATTTTAGGAGAAAATTTATTAATTGAAAAAGGTCCAGAAATTGAGTTTATTGAAAAACTTGGATTTTCAAAATGCAAAGTATCTTTAGCCATTCCGAAAAATGAAGAGTATACAGGAATTAGCTACTTTCAGAATAAAAAAATAGCGACTTCATACCCAAATACCGTTGTAAAATTTTTAAAAGAAAAAAATATAGAGGCACAACTCCATATTATCAATGGTTCTGTTGAAATAGCTCCAAATATAGGATTGGCTGACGGGATTTGTGATATTGTTTCGAGCGGTTCTACCTTATTTAAAAACAATTTAAAAGAAGTAGCGGTTTTATTAAAATCGGAAGCGGTATTGGCGGTTTCGCCTAAAATACAAGAGGCTCAACAAGAAATACTCAACAAGTTACAATTTAGACTTCAATCAGTTTTAAAAGCAAGACAATCAAGATACGTTTTATTGAATGCACCGAACGATAAACTCGAAAAAATTATTGATATTTTACCCGGAATGCGTAGCCCAACAGTACTTCCTTTAGCAGAAGAAGGGTGGAGTTCTGTACACTCAGTATTGAATAAAAATCAGTTTTGGGAAATTATAGACGAGTTAAAAAACAATGGGGCAGAAGGTATTTTAGTTTGCCCGATAGAAAAAATGGTAATTTAAAAAGCATCCAATGAAAATCATCAAAAGACCATTACCAGAAACTTGGAGCTCATTGTGTAAAAGAGCTACCATAAATGAAAATAGCTTACAAGAAACTGTGGCATCTATACTCAAAGAGGTAAAACAAAATAAAGATACAGCGCTAAAAAAATACACCCAATTGTTTGACGGAGTCGCTTTAGATGCTATAGAAGTTTCAGAAGAAGAGCTAAAAGAAGCAGAAAGTTTAGTAGCTAGTGAGTTAAAGTCGGCCATACAATTGGCTAAAAAGAATATTGAAACCTTTCATACTTCTCAAAAAGAAACGGCTAAAAAAGTAACTACAACAAACGGAGTTACTTGCTGGAGAAAAAGCGTAGCTATTGAAAAGGTTGGTTTGTATATTCCTGGTGGCTCTGCACCCTTATTTTCTACCATTTTAATGTTAGGAATTCCAGCAAAAATAGCGGGCTGTAAAGAAATTGTGTTATGTACACCAACCAATAAAGAAGGGAAAATCAATCCAGCTATTTTATATACAGCTTCTTTAGTAGGAGTCACTAAAATTTTTAAAGTTGGAGGAGCACAAGCTATTGGAGCGATGGCATACGGAACAGAAACTATTCCGCAAGTATATAAAATTTTAGGACCAGGAAATCAGTATGTAACCAAAGCAAAAGAATTGGTGCAACAACAGGGTGTTGCTATTGATATGCCCGCAGGCCCTAGTGAAGTTCTCGTAATTGCCGATGAAACTTCCAATCCCGAATTTGTGGCCGCTGATTTATTATCACAAGCAGAGCACGGAGCTGATAGTCAGGCTGTTTTAGTGACCACTTCTAACGAGGTCGCTGAAAATATAGTAACCGAACTGAACCAACAATTAGACAAATTACCTAGAAAAGAATTGGCTAAAAAAGCAATTGAAAATAGTTTTGCTGTGGTGTTAAGTTCAAAAGAAGCGTGTATTGACTTTAGTAACTCTTATGCACCAGAACATTTGATTATTGCTTCGGAACAAGCGTATAAATATATTGACGGAATCATCAATGCAGGCTCGGTATTTTTAGGAAATTATAGTTGTGAAAGTGCAGGCGATTATGCAAGTGGCACCAATCATACCTTACCTACCAACGGTTATGCAAAAAGCTACAGTGGGGTTTCATTAGATAGTTTTGTAAAAAAAATCACCTTTCAAGAAGTCACCCAAGAAGGCATAGAAAACATAGGAGAGGCGATAGAACTAATGGCGGAAGCAGAAGGTTTACAAGCTCATAAAAATGCGATTACGGTTAGATTAAAAGAAATTAGAAATGTTTAGTTTAGAAAAAATAGTACGTCCAAACATCCAACAGTTAAAAGCATATTCTTCGGCGAGAGATGAGTTTAAAGGAACTGCCGAGGTTTATTTAGATGCCAATGAAAATCCATTCGGAACCTTAAATCGATATCCAGATCCGCAACAGGTAACTATTAAAGAACGATTATCTGTAATCAAAGGAGTGGATAAAAACCAAATTTTTATAGGGAATGGAAGTGACGAAGTCATCGATTTAGCCTTTCGTATTTTTTGCAACCCAGGAAAAGACAAAGCGTTAACGTTTACGCCGTCTTATGGTATGTATCACGTTTCTGCAGCCGTTAACGATGTTACGCTAATTGAATTGCCATTAACCGAAGACTTTGAGATAGATAAAAATTCTTTAGAAGACTATATAAAAGATGAGAATCTAAAGTTGATTTTTATTTGCTCACCGAACAATCCGACAGGAAATTGTTTCAGTAAAGAAACGATTGAGTTTATTCTTGATACATTTAGAGGAATTGTAATTATTGACGAAGCCTATATTGATTTTAGCGAAAAAGAATCTTTTGTAAGTCAGTTAACAAACTATCCTAATTTAGTTGTGAGTCAGACCTTCAGTAAAGCTTGGGGCTTGGCGAGTGTGCGAGTTGGGGTAGCGTACGCAAATTCAGCAATTATTGAGCTGTATAACAAAGTAAAACCGCCTTATAATGTAAGCGCCTTAAACCAAGAAGCAGTGCTAAAAAAGTTAGATAACCTGGCAGAGTTTGAAATCGAGAAAAATTGTATTCTGAATGAAAAAGAAAAACTAGAAAAAAAGTTACAAGAAATAACATTCATAAAAAAAGTATATCCTTCAGAAGCTAATTTTATACTTATTAAAGTCACCAATGCAAATGAAGTGTACAACCAATTAGTACGTCAAAAAATTATTACTAGAAACAGGAATAATCTTGTAAATAATTGCATACGAATTACCATAGGAAGCGAAAAAGAAAACACAAAATTAATAGAAGCACTTCGAGAACTGAGCGTTACACCCAGTGAAGTTGAGAACTCACTTTAAATTTTATAACTACGATGAAAAAAGTATTATTTATAGATAGAGACGGTACCCTAATTAAAGAACCCGCCGACGAACAAACAGATTCGTTTGAGAAATTACAATTTTACCCAAAAGTTTTTCAAGGATTAAGTAAGATAGCCAAAGAACTCAATTTTGAACTGGTTCTAGTAACCAACCAAGACGGATTAGGAACAGAGGTATATCCAGAAAGCACCTTTTGGCCAGTACACAACTTTATAATGAACACCTTGAAAGAAGAAGGTATTGAGTTTTCAGAAGAGCTTATTGATCGCACTTTCGCTAAAGACAATCAACCTACTAGAAAACCGAATACAGGGTTGCTTACCAAATATTTTTCTGAAGCATACGACTTGAAGAATTCCTTTGTCATAGGAGATCGTTTAACCGATGTAGAATTGGCTAAAAACTTAGGAAGTAAGGCTATTTATATCAATGATGAAACCTTTTTAGGTGTAGATGAGATTACGGTAAAAAGAGCAGAATTAGATGAGTTTATTGCTCTTGAAAGCAACGATTGGAATGCTATTTATGAGTTTTTAAAGTTAGAAGACCGTTCTGCTTCCATAGAGAGAAACACCAATGAAACCCAAATAAAAATAGCAGTAAACTTAGATGGAACAGGAAAAAGTAATATTGATACTGGGATTGCTTTTTTCGACCACATGCTAGACCAAATAGCGCGTCATGGTCAAATGGATTTGAACATTCAAGTAACGGGCGATTTAGAAGTAGATGAACATCATACAATTGAAGATACTGCCATAGCCTTAGGAGAAGTGTTTTACAAAGCATTAGAAAACAAATTAGGAATCGAGCGTTACGGATTTTGTTTACCGATGGATGATTGTTTGGCACAAGTAGCAATTGATTTTGGCGGAAGAAACTGGTTGGTTTGGGAAGCTGATTTCAAACGAGAAATGATAGGAAAAATGCCTACGGAAATGTTTTATCACTTCTTTAAATCGTTTACCGACGGAGCCAAATGTAATTTGAATATCAAGGCAGAAGGAACGAATGAGCACCATAAAATAGAAGCTATTTTCAAAGCATTTGCAAAAGCCATCAAAGTTGCCGTTAAAAGAGATGTTGACAAGATGATTTTACCATCGACAAAAGGACTTCTATAAATAATTAAGAATTTAAAATTATGAATTACTTACTACGTGTAAAAATTTAATTCGTAATTGAAAAATCCTAATTTATAATAAAAATATGATAGCGATTATAAAATACAATGCAGGCAACATACGATCGGTACAAAATGCGCTCACACGTTTGGGGTATGAAAGTATAATTACCGATAATCCAGCAGAAATAACATCAGCCGATAAAGTAATATTTCCAGGAGTAGGAGAGGCGCGTTCGGCGATGGCATATTTAAGAGAAAGAAACTTGGATAAATTAATTGTTTCTTTACAACAACCAGTGCTAGGAATTTGCTTGGGATTACAATTAATGTGCAAATCTTCTGAAGAGGGAGATACCAAATGTTTGGGAATTTTTAATGCACAAACAAAGCAATTTCCACCCAAAGAAAAAGTTCCTCACATGGGATGGAATAATTTTTCAGAATTGAAATCAGCAGCATTGCTAAAAAATATAACCCTCAATGATGATGTGTATTACGTACATGGATATTATGCCGAAGTATGTGAAAACACAGTGGCGACTTGCGATTATATCCTTCCTTTTAGTACCATTATGCAACGCGATAATTTTTACGCCATGCAATTTCATCCAGAGAAATCAGCCGATGTAGGGACGCAATTATTGAAGAATTTTTTAGAACTAAGTTAATCAAGAGCCAAGAACCAAGAGTCAAGAACCAAGAAACAAGAAACAAGAAACAAGAGCTAAGAAACAAGAGCTAAGAAACAAGAGCCAAGAAACTAGAAACAACAACCAACAGCCAAATTAGAGTAAGAGTCATGAGAATTATACCCGCCATAGATATCATAGAAGGAAAGTGTGTACGCCTAACCAAGGGCGACTACGATACAAAAAAAATATACAATGAGAATCCGTTAGAAATAGCAAAAGAATTTGAGGCAAACGGAATTCAATATTTGCATTTAGTTGATTTAGACGGAGCGAAGTCTAGTAGAATTATCAACCACAAAGTATTAGAACAACTAGCTACAAAAACAAATTTAAAAATCGACTTCGGTGGTGGCTTAAAGTCAGATGAAGATATTCGCATCGCTTTTGAAAGTGGTGCCTCTCAAATTACAGGAGGCAGCATTGCCGTGAAAGACCCCGATACATTTACCGGATGGCTTACCCAATACGGAAGCGATAAAATAATTTTAGGAGCCGATTGTAAGAATCGAAAAATAGCCACCAACGGATGGCTAGAAACTTCAGAAATCGACGTGGTGGACTTTATAAAAAAATATCAAAAAACAGGAGTTACGAATGTTATTTGTACAGATGTAGCCAAAGATGGCATGTTACAAGGGGCGTCGGTAGATTTGTATTTAGAAATACTGAGTAAAACGACTGTAAATCTTATCGCTAGTGGAGGCGTAGCGCAGATGAGCGATTTACACCGCTTAAAAGAAATAGGTTGTGAAGGAGCTATAGTAGGAAAAGCCATCTATGAAGGAAATATCAGTCTAAAAGAATTACAAGAATTTATAAGCTAAACCATGTTAAAAAAAAGAATCATACCCTGTTTAGATATAAAAAACGGACGAACTGTAAAAGGAGTTAATTTTGTAGATATTAGAGATGCAGGCGATCCAGTTGAGTTGGCAAAACAATATGTAAAGCAAGGAGCAGACGAGTTGGTATTTTTAGATATTACAGCGACTTTAGAGAATAGAAAAACGTTGGTAGCATTGGTTAAAAAAATTGCTCAAGAAATTAATATTCCATTTACTGTTGGTGGAGGAATTAGTACTGTTGAAGATGCTGTAGCATTAATACAAGCAGGAGCCGATAAAGTGAGTATCAACTCTTCCGCAGTTAAAAATCCGCAACTCATCACCGATTTAAAAAACCGATTTGGGAGTCAGTTTGTGGTAGTTGCTATAGATAGTAAATTTGTAAACGGAAGTTGGAAAGTGTTTACCAAAGGAGGCACTTTTGAAACAGAAGTCGAAACCGTTCGTTGGGCGAAAGAAGTAGAACGATTAGGCGCAGGTGAGATTTTATTAACATCCATGAATAGTGATGGAACTAAAAACGGATTTGATATTGACGTAACCAAAGCAGTGAGTTCTGCCGTAAATATTCCTGTCATAGCCTCAGGAGGCGCTGGAAAAGTAGCCCATTTTACAGAAGTTTTTACAAAAACTGAAGCCAGTGCCGGATTGGCAGCGAGTATTTTCCACTTTGGAGAAATACCCATACCAACCCTAAAAAATGAATTAAAAAAACAAAACATAGCCATACGATGCATATAGATTTTACAAAAGGAAATGGACTCGTTCCAGTCGTAATTCAACACCATACCACCTTGCAAGTGTTAATGCTAGGATACATGAATGAAGCAGCTTTTACTAAAACACAAAAAGAAGGAAAAGTTACTTTTTATAGCCGAAGTAAAAGCAGGCTGTGGACAAAAGGTGAGGAGTCTGGGAATTTTTTATGGGTAAAAGATATTCAGGTCGATTGTGATCATGATACTGTATTAATAAAAGCAACTCCTGTCGGTCCAACTTGCCACAAAGGAACCACTTCATGCTTTGCCGAAGAGACCTCTAAAGGCTTTTTATACGAGTTAGAAAGCGTTATTGCCGACCGAATAGATAATGATATAGAAAGCTCATACACCAATAAACTCTTTAAAAGAGGGATAAATAAAGTAGCTCAAAAAGTAGGAGAGGAAGCTGTAGAAGTCGTTATTGAAGCAAAAGATAATAACGACGAACTATTTAAAAATGAAGCAGCCGATTTGTTATATCACTATTTAATTTTGTTAAAAGCCAAAGGTTTTACACTAACGGATATTGAAGAAGTTTTAAAAAAGCGACATTAAAAATAGCGAAGGCAGGTGTTTAATGATGATGTGCTAGTGTTACTAATAATAATTGATTTAGCACCTATAGACTCAACCAACATGGTTTTTTCTGTAGATTTCAAAGTCATTTTCACAGTTTTGCAATAAAACAAACTCGATTGTCTATTTTTGCATTATGAAAGAAGCCTTACACCAATTTTTTACCGAGTTTCAAGCCAGTTTACAAAAAAATAATTTTGTTAAATTAACCTTGAGTAAACCAATTCATAAAAGTGAAGAACTCGCTAATGTATATGTGCGTCAAATTGAATTAAGAGGAGAAAACCATTTTCAGTTTTTATATCGATACAAAACAAACGATCAAACAAAAAACTATTCATTTGAAGAAAGCGTTGAAGAATTAACCCATTTACTTTCAGAAAAGTTTCGGGCGGTAACATTATTTACGCTAGAAAACGATTTGTTAGTGTTTATTTCTAAAAAGAAAAAAGTAAGTTATAAAACTACCCAGCCTAGTTTTAAGAACAAACTCCCTGAAACCCATGATAAACCCAAGGAGAAAAGAGCTAAAAATAGCGACTATTTATACCATTTAGGAGTAACTGATAAAGAAGGAAAAGTAATTCCTAAGATGGCAGATAAATACCGTCAAATCAACAAGTATTTAGAAATTATAGAGGCACAAATACAAGCGGTTACCTTACCTGAACATATTAATATAGTAGATATGGGCTCAGGAAAAGGGTATTTAACCTTTGCCCTGTACGATTATTTAGTCAATCAAAAAGGATATACGGCAAGTGTAACCGGCATTGAATTGCGACAAAACTTGGTTGACTATTGCAATACGATTGCTAAAAAATGTGGGTTTAAAGGATTGCTTTTTGTAGCACAACCTATACAAGAGTATGATAGCAATAAAATAGATATTTTAATCGCACTGCATGCTTGCGATACTGCTACAGATGATGCAATTTACAAAGGCTTAGTATCAAAAGCAGCGTTGATTATTTGCGCTCCGTGTTGTCACAAACAAATTCGTCAACAAGTAAAAGGAAAAGAGCAGGAGAGTCCCTTATTAAAATATGGAATTTTTAAAGAACGTCAGTTTGAAATGGTTACAGATACTATTCGTGCACTAATTTTGGAAAAAAATAATTACACTACGAAGGTTTTTGAATTTATTAGTAATGAGCATACCCGTAAAAATGTAATGCTGATAGGTGCAAAATCCTCAAAAAAAATAGATAAAAAACGTATTGAGACTAAAATTTCAGACTTAAAAAACAGCTATCAGATAGAAGAACATTATTTAGAAACACTACTTTAATATTCAATTCCCAATGTAAAAGTTTCCCTTTGTAAAGAACTTTACCTGAATAAGTAATGAGTATAAATGCAAAAGAATACAATATAAACGGTATTCATTTGCCCTTTTTTGCCATATATTGATTTTTTACAGACTTTATGTGTTAATTTTGAGATAACTTTAAAACAGCAATCATATGAAAAAAGTAGTATTTGTATTAACAAGTCATGGAGAACTAGGAGATACAGGAAAAAAAACAGGATTTTGGATTGAAGAATTTGCAGCTCCCTATTATTTGTTGAAGGACAAAGGAGTCGATATCACCTTAGCCTCTCCGAAAGGAGGACAACCACCAATTGACCCAAAGAGTAACGAACCAGATGCGCAAACCCCAGCTACACGTCGCTTTAATGAAGACGAAGAGTTACAAGCTATCTTGGCAAACACCATGAAGTTGAGCGAAGTTAAAGAAGCTGATTACGACGCCATTTTTTACCCAGGAGGTCATGGTCCTTTATGGGATTTATCTGAAAGTAAAGATTCTGCGGCTTTAATTGAAGCATTTTATACAAACAATAAGGCAGTAGCAGCTGTATGCCATGCGCCTATTGTATTCAAAGAAGCGAAAATAGATGGAGAACCTCTTGTTAAAGGAAAGAAAGTAACAGGTTTTTCGAATTCAGAAGAAAAAGCCTCGAATTTAGTATCTGTCGTACCCTTTTTAGTGGAAGATGAACTAAAAAAGGATGGAGGAATTTATAGTAAAACAGAAAATTGGCAAGAACACGTTGTTGAAGATGGTCTTCTAATTACAGGACAAAATCCAGCATCATCAGAACTAGTAGCAGAAAAATTATTGGCAAAGTTATAATTAAGCAGTAAAGCGTCAAGTTATTAAATATGGCTAGAGGTTAATCCCAAAGCTTCGGGAGCTTGTACGCTGTTTTTAAGCATGGCATATTAGATCTTTTATGGTCTTAAGATTTGTTTATTAATTTTAGTTAAATAAGGCTTTTCCTTACTTTTTTTACGTTTTTTTTACGTTTCTTTAATTATTGAATACCTAGTTTTGATAAACTTTAAATTTCAAATTATGTTAAAGAACATTTCAAATCTTGGTCAGACTTTAAGTAAAGGTCAACAACAGTCTATTAATGGTGGTGGTTACTATTGTTTTATCTACAGTTTCAGTGATTTAGTTCGTTGTAGTGAACTTGGTGGAGAAATTGTTTATTGCGCACCACATGTCGAATGTGCTGCAGAGATTTAATTATCAAACACCTAGTTTTCATAAATTTTAAATTTCAAATTATGTTAAAGAATATCTTAAACTTAGGAACTACTTTAAACAAAACTGAACAACTATCAATTAACGGAGGGAATACTGATCCTGAATGCCCAACACCTAACCCTGCTTTAGGTTGCTATACAGGAGGGCCTTTTTACTGTAATATTCACGGTCTTCCTATCTGTGTTCCTTTAGATGAAAACGTTTAAACATTAAGCGAACTTCGGTTCGCTTTTTTTTCTCCTGTTTATTTCATGACTACAAATAGATATAAAACGCTAATGTGTTAATTATATATACAACAGTTTCTTAAAAAAAATTATTCTAAAAGCTTCTTCTACAACTATAATGGAATACGCTTTTTGCTGAAAGGGCAGAGGAGTGGTAGCAAAATGTGTATGAAATGGATTAGTATGCCAAAATGCTATAGGACTGTCATTTAATGATTTTTTAACGCTTTCGTCAGTAAATATTTAGTAAAAACGCATAAAAAATGCCATAATGTCCTAAATAAGACATTTGGCATGAGTTTTGTGCTAAATTCAACTATTGTTTGTTGCAATTAAAACAAGTAAATAATTCTAATTCTAGAGGCTTAGGACCTTTATCTATTAGCGATTTATAAGTTTTAAAAGTTTATTTAAAGATAATTTTCCATGTTATCAGTGTGCAAATATAAAAATAAATTGTTAATAACAATGTTAAAATAAATATAAATTAAAAATTTCATATCCTAGAAAGTAAATTTTGAAATATCAAGAAACATAAAAAAGCAAATAAGTGCTTTTATTAAATAAGTATTAACAATAGTGTTAATGCGTAACAATTTTAAAACATATATAGAGATATGAATATATCAGAATATTATAAGTTAGGATATCAACAACAAAAATTAGACTTTGTTGATATCAAATTAAATACAGACAACTTATTGTTTGTAGATCCAAGGTTGATAGAAAGCTTGGGAACACCTTTAGCGAAAAAAATGCAAAAGCATTTAGAAGTTTTCTGGGGTGAATTACTGAAAAACGTAAAACAAAAATCTTTTAGTAGTGCAGATTACTTATTATCAGGATTAAGTGAGCCTAATGAAACAAGATTGGGTTATGCGTTTAATAAGGATTATGGAAATTCAGTTGGAAATAAATTAAGACAAAGAATATCGGACACAATTTACAATAATATAGCAGTAAAAACAGGTGTTTTAAGCCACTTTGCCGATATTGAATTGTTTTTTGAAGATATTAGTTCTGACAGAATTTCTGATATTACAACTAAAATTATTAAATCTGTTTTAATTGAGTTTACTCAAGAGCAATGTAGGATTCATAAAATACCTATGAAGAACTTTGTACAGAAAGACATTTTTGATATTAATACGCTAAAATGGTTGAATAAAAAAGTTGAACTACCTGAATACTTTGGTAAGCCAATAATTTTTGTGCCTAAAAATATTGTTAGATTAGAAAATTCAGCAGGAAAAAATGTAAGTTGTTTTTATAGATATGCAATAAGACAATTTGTAAGCAACGATACCGAAATGCTAAAGGATGTGAGTCCTACAGGTAAAGATGGTAAAATACTTATAAGGGATATTAAGTCTCAATATCCTTTGTCTAAAGTATCTTTGACTAATTGGACGATCCATTTTGGTAAACTATTAGTTGATTATAAAACAGATCATTTAAATGGCAGATTAAGAGTCCTAACAGATGATAAAATAATTGAAATCATATATGATGATGGATATTCAGATGTTGGATAGGTAATTGAAGTAGTTTAAGGCAGGCTTAAATGCCTGCTTTAAAACTAAAATTATTATTAAATTATAAAATATTTCCTATTGATGTTAGGAATGAAAAGACTGAACAGAAACGGGTTCGATTCCTGTATGCTCCACTAGAATACAAGTTAAATGGGGCATTAGTAGATTTGGCTAGAACGGTTCTTTAATATAACAAAAAACCACCATAAAGGTGGTTTTTTGCATTTACTAATGGTTTTGTTGGCCTTATAAAATTTTGGTTAAAACAATAGGCGAATGAGCGTGCATATTTTAGAGGGCTAGCAATAGATACTCTTAATAATCTCAGAATTTTAAAGCAAGTTCTAAGCAATCTTGAAACGTTCCAATGTTTTCTAAAATATAGCGAATGAGCCTTATATTGTTTCCAAAGGTTTGTGCAGCCTTGATTTTTTTGTTTCTTTTTGTATCAAGACAAAAAGAAATGCAAACTCTAAAAATGTTTAATTATAGTTCTATAGTGAACAAGTGTATAGAAATTTTAAAGCGTGGATTTGAGCCAGGGAAAATTTTATACTCTTGTGGCAAGCTTACGAGAATCGTCTAAAATTTTTTATTACGTGCATTTTATCGAATACACGATTATCATATGCTTAGAATAGAATTACAACTGTCAAATAGAATCTAAAACGATAAGCCGTAATTTCTTTTAACATAATTGTTGACGATATAGACCTAAAGGCGCTATATCTACAATTATGTGTAAATAGCCTGAAATACGGCTATACAGAAATTACTACATAAATGTACTATAATTAATATTATAGAAATAGAAATTTCCAATTATTTAAGGTGTTAACGTATTTTTAAGACAACTTCGCCTACACCTGCCCCTTTTATTTTCCAAATATCTTTGTAACTTTTTTCTCAAAATAGAAAGAGAAAAATGTCAATTAATTTTAGTATAAAAGATTACCGTGACTACTGTCATGAGCCACACAAAAAGAAGCCTTATTTTTTAACTGTTAATTCTAACGGTGAAAGGTTTTATTTTTCTAACAAGAAAAAGGCTGAAAGATGGCTTTCAAAGTTTTCAAAAGAATCTACCGAATTATACAAAGAGCTTGGTTCTTATTTATCTTCTCTCTACGAATTAAATATCTCATGTGTTGATATTATTAGCTTTGTCAATTTTCAGAAAAAGCGAAATGATATAGATTATTATTGTGAGAGATATTGGAGGGTTTTAAGGGGTTATACTTCAGGTATTGCTGTTGAGATAGGTACAGAGCTTTACAAGCTTTTTAATTTTATCCAATCTCAACAGGAATTTTACAGAAAGTTATTAAGGTCTCATAATAGATATAACTTAAAATATCACTCAATCAGAGTTCAAATAAAGCAATTAAAAAGGTTAAAAACAGATTTTGATTTGTTGCTTACTGATGTAGACGGTATGAAAAAGGTTACTAAAACAGATGTTGATATCATTCATTCAGAACTTATTTTAGATATAGCTTAGTTTGTGAAATGAACATAAAATAAAAATTTTATGTCATATTTCAACCCTCAACCCGAAGTCGTACCTGTACATACATTACAGCAGGGCGACACATTTGTAAAATCTCGCAATGGTATGCCATGTGCTACCATCATGAACATGGTATGTATATACGATGATGTGTGCGAAGCCGAAACCCTCGACGGTACTATCAGGACATTTAACAAACGCACTTTGGTGTATAAATTATAGTATTATGTCTCGTTCTACTTGTGTTAAATGCGGTAAAAAACGCTATAGAAAATATATGCACCAAAGCGGCAGCTTTGATAAACACTCTGGTTTACCTCATTGGATTTGTTTACATTCTTGTTCTTATAGTTATTATAAAAATACCTTAAGTCGTTCTTCTAGATATGACAATTTTACTGCAGTAAAAATGTCAGTTCCAGGCTTAAACAAAAAACATTCTTAATTATGCCTGCAAAAGACAGAATAACATGGGAAAACAGGCGTATATATATCCTAGATAGGGTAAACGACGTCTTACAAGAAATAGGTCATCCGATTACCTTTACTCTTGAAGAACTAGAAAAAGGAATGTTGAAACATCATCCCGATTTCGTTGAAGTTAAAAAACGTATCTGTGAACGTTATTTATTTTGCGATTACAGAAGCTTTGACAACATGTTAAATCCATGGCAATGTAAGGAGCAGCAAACGTCTTTATTTCAGCCTAAAACGAACCAATTACAATTATTTAACAACAATTAACCGTTATCACTAGTCTAGATGTCCGTGATAACGGGCGTCTTCTATTGGCTTGGCTAAACATAACGGGAAAATCGAAAATCCGAAGCAATCCCCTGTGGTTGCTGAGAATTTTTGATTTCACATCGCCCCCTTAAATGAACGCACCTGCGACCTTTATCGTTAAAAATAACGGACTTACACAATTCTACGATGTGAGTTACTTGTCGTTTTCAAGAAACGGAGACACTTCTTCATTGAAACAAAATGCAAAAACACCTTATTCCGAGGCTATAAAACACCTAACAAAAAAAAATAGCTTAGATGTAATTGAAACAATAGAGTTTAAACACCAATTGCACCAAATGACAATGGCTAAAAGAGGCAAGCAAATCAAAGATTTAGGTACCTTGTCGCAATCACAGGTTAAGAAATGTCGTAAAGCTGTTGAGTGCATGATATCGACCATTATTTTTTCTAGAGATAAAAATATACATTACAAAACACAGCAATACCCTGCTTTTGTTACCCTTACACTTCCGTCAAAACAAGTGCATAGCGACAAAGTTTTAAGAAAAGCCCATACACGTTACATCGAAAATCTTCAAAAAACATACGGTGTCAAGCATTACGTTTGGAAAGCGGAAGCCCAAAAAAATGGAAATATACATTTTCATCTACTTGTAGATAGGTGGATTGATTGGACAGTTCATAGGAAGCTTTGGAATAAACAACTTGACAAGCTGGGATATATAGACACTTTTCAAAAACAGTACGGACACCGCAACCCTAATACCATTGATGTACATAGCTTAAAACGTGATAAGAAAGGCAGAAAACTAAAAAATATAGGCAATTATATCATTAAATACATGACGAAAAGAGAGTTCGGTAAACGTCCTATTTTGGGTAAAATATGGGGTTGCTCTAATGCTACTAAAAAACTTGACTATCCTAGATATGCAGAGGGAGAAACCCATTTTTATAAAATAATTGACCTTATAAATAAATACGACTTTAAGCAAGTTGTTTGTGATGATTTTTTCGCTCACTGGGTGGGTAAATCATTTGAAATAATCAGCAAACGTACACGTAATTTATGGAAAGACGTAAAAGAATGTTTTCAGCTTCAAAATGGCAATATAGAACCCCGAACATTGATGCAAAAAGAGTATCATAGGCTCACGAGGCAATATACTTTCAAACAAAACGAAAAAGAGCTTGTTATATCTTCACAGGAAAAAAACCAAAAAACCCCCATAGAAAAACAGTTATCTCTTTACTTTCCAAAATATGAGAATGGATTGTTTTCTTAACTGTTAAAATATAATAACCTCAAAGAAATAGTTTCCGTTAAAAAAAACACTATAGCGGTTTATTTGTACTTCATTAATATTAATCTATAAACCAAAACAAATGAGAAAAGAACTTTTAAATGGCTTAACGCAAAAAACTCACAAAATAGAGGACACTGACCAAACACAATTCTTAGTCCTCCAAAATGTTTCGACTGCTGCCAAAATTAAAACAGAAATAAAGCGTGAAAAAGGTAGAGACGAAAGGTTATTCAATACAATGAACGTCGCATTTTTAAACGAGGCTCAAATAAAAGTTCAATCACTCTTGACATCACATGCTCCTAAACAATTTCAGTTAGCTACTGTAGCTAACGACGATGCTGGTACTACTGTGGTTGTTAAAGAAGCCGTCATTGATTTAGCTTATGGTGGAGAATTATTACAAAATCAAAACGACGTCATTGAAAACTACTTAACAACTTTAGGTAAAGTTACTGATAGTTCTCTATTTATATTTGAAGCTGGTAAAGTAACACCACATCCTTATGTTGTTAAGGAACAAACTTATAAATCAACAGAAATTGATAAGAAAGTAGATTTGACTCAAACTGATTTCTTGATTTTCGATGCTACTGCATTACCTTCTGAAATAGATATAAGAGTTAACGGTGAAAAGATAAATAGAACAGCTGAATCTTTATTAATAGACCAAAAAGACAGATTTGGTGTCATAGCATTTGACGAAAATGATAAACCAATATTTGGCACATATAAATCTGTTGTTTTGGATGTTAGAATGGCTCAAGAAGTACGATTAGAGGACAATGCAGACCCTCGTATCGACATCAAATATTATTCAATAAAAACACCCTTAAAAAATGCTTAATTATTCCTTAAACTATGAGCCTATTCAGCTTGAAAGAAGTATACTTCCCACATCTTCAAATGGTTCTTTATTGTCTTCTATAGACTTGTCTGGCGGTATAACTCCAACTACATTGGAGGATAATTTTTACAGCACATTAGATTCTGTTTTAGGTTCTATACCCGGAGGTTCTCTAGTCTCAGGAGCTATGGACTTCATAGGTATGGGTCCTCGTGAATGGTCTGAAGTACAAGAATATGAGCAAAATGAATGGAATTTAGATTTACAGTACGCACAAGAAAAGTACTTGAATAATACTTCCATTTCTTTAGAAAACAGGCTATCGATGTTCGATATGTATCTGAATGCTTATATACAGTACAATGTAGAGCGTCAGGATGATTTTAAAAGCTCCAATTCAATTAAAGGTCGCCAGTATAGGATAACTTTAGTTAAAGAGACTTTGTCTAACTTTAGAAGTAATTTATCTTTAAATTACAATGCTTCACCTCTTACGGAAAACGTTACGAAGTACGATATACGTAATAGGAATAAAACCAGTTTATTAAAATGGATTTCTGTGCCTATTACATACAATGTATACACTCCCAAAACATCAATGCAGCCTGTTCAATCTGTAGATATTTCGGGTTCTCCAGTTCAAAATGTAGGTACACCTATTACATCAAATGATGTAAGTATTCCAACTGATAGCCCTTATTATGGGAATAGTAGCCAAAACAATGAAACACCATTTAATTGGCTTTTTGTAATCATTCCTGCAGTTGGTGCGGGTTTGTTTTACTTAGGTAAAGTATTATATAAAAAATTCAAAAAAAATAAACAAAAATGAAACAATGGTTTGAAAATACATGGGCTAAAACAAAAGAGTTCATGACTAAAGAATACTATGGCATACCTGTATGGGGTTATGCAACAGGTGTTGTTGCTGTGGCAGTAGTAGCAATGTTATTAATTCCAAAAAAAAGGTATAAATAATGGCACGAAGAACGAATAAAAACAGCAATTATACCCCAAAGAGTGGTGCTAAGCTACACCAGTCTTTCGGTAGTAAAGAAGGTTTGTTTATGACTTGTTGGAAGGTGTCCGATGGCGTCATGTGGAGTGGTAAAGTATTCCGAAGCGAAAAGCAAAGCAAAGTAGCGCCCACAGTCTCTAGAAATGGCAAGGAGTGGTGTAGTGTTACTCTAGTGTTATCAGCGCCTATGCGTGATACGGTAGTACATTCGGGTTTAATGAATACATCTAACCACAAAGTGTATTTTAAAGACTGGAATATGATCATTAACCCTAAAGCCTCTAACGGTGGTTATTTTGGTAAACACATCTCTAAAAATTATTAATCATGAAAAAAATCTTATCAAAATTTTTAAACGTAGGTAGTTATTTAAAAGGATTTGGCTCAAACGTAGATAAAGCAATAGAGTACGGTGATAGCGGTTATAAAAGTATACTTCTTTATAAATCATTTTTCAAACACTTAAAAGCTTTCCGTGCTGACTGGATTGAGATTTATGGCGAAGAAAAAGCCCAAAATAAAGAACAAAAAACAAAATAATATGTCAAATTTTTTAAGCCCATATAGAGATAACTACCCCAGTAATGTCGAGAAATATAACACCCATCTAGCACCTCCGTTAGATGGATATAACGACAATCAAAGACTGTCAAGAAATTTGACTTTAGGCGAAATAAGAAAGGCGTCTTCTGTTGTAGATGGTGAGGTAAATTTGTTTACTTACATACCTCTTGACAAAAGATTAATTAACGCATTTCAAGCTTTGAGAAATGCGTTAAACGCTCCAATAGTTGTTAATAGTGCATTTAGAAGTGAAAGACACGAAAAGAAGCAGGGGAGGGATGGCACTAGTCAACATACCTACGGTGCTGCTCTTGACTTACGAGGGAGTGGACTTGTTGAACTTGTCAAAGAGGCTTTGTCTACTAAAAACAAGTTGTATCAAACTTTGCGTGCTATTGGTGTTAATGGCTTCGGTGTTTATGAGAATGATAATTTTATCCACATAGATGTAAGACAGCCAAAGTCTGATGGTGGCTACGCTTATTGGGAGGGAGACGAGGACGATGAGTTAAAAAAAAAGGAAGCTCTACACCTTTAATTCTGAAACAGATATTAACTATAATAGCTTCTGCGATGACTGTCGTAGGTTTTTACAGGCTTATTAAAAACCGTAAAAAATGAAAAATATAATTCAAAAATACGCCCTCTTAATAGGGGGCTTATTATTACTATTTATCCTCTTTTTTCAGTATCTAAAATCTTTTTTTAATTCAAAGAAATTTGGCTTCGATGACTATTCTAACTCCTTAGACGAGAATGGTGCGACTATAGATGATTCAAAGGCTTACCGTTTAGCCGACATTCTTCATGTGTCTATGGCTTCTATTGGTACTGATTTCGAAAGCATAAAAATAGCCTTATCTGGTCTTTCTCCTTCTGATTATGCTAAGGTTTATAATAGATTCGGTACTCGTGGTTACATAGACATAGTTGGGGTTGGTACTAACTTACCTACCGCTACTAAGTTGAATTTAACCCAATGGTTTCAAAGTGAGTTAACTAATTATGAAATTTTGGAGCTTAAAAGACTTTATCCTCTTATCTTTTAGATTTTCTACCTATGAAGTAAAACAGTAAACCTACAGCAATTGTATATATGCAAGCTATTACAATTAATTCAGGTACTCCGATAAATAAGTATTTCATAAGACGAATTTTTAATTAACCTTTCAAAAATACTAAAATAAATGAATAATCTAGCTATAAATGCATTAAACGGTGTTTCGGGGCTTTCTATAAGCATTGCAGAAAACACCCCAATACCAGTTATTATTTATGCGGTTGTTCTCCTTATCACGGAGATATACAAGTACAAAAAATCAAAAATAAAACAATGCAGTGATGACTGCAAAAAAGATAAAAATAATGTTAATTAGTTTTTTTGTAATAGTGTTGATAGTTTTCGCTAGTTTCTTTTCTCTTACTTTTTTATTGATTTTTATACTATTGAGAATAAACAAACTTAAGCATTTAAGGGAGTATAGAAGCACTTTATTAAGTGGAGATTGTCAGCTTTACGAAACAACACAAAAAAAATAAAAAATTATGAGTGAAACGATACAAATAGAAAAACAATACATTAAGTTAAATGGTTTAACATTTATTGCTGAACCTGTTTTTGTACAATTATCTCTTGAAGCCACTGGCGGTGTTCCTGAGTTAAAAAAGGTATATTTATCAGAAAATGAATTTTTTTACGGTGATTTATCTTGTGATACTTATGGCTTTTCCGATACATCATTTAAAGTTGGGGTTAACGGTGAATTATATTCCTTATCTTTCCCAGAGCTTGACTTTAAACGAAAAATGTTTTTTGATAACTTGTCAACTTTTCGTCCTGTTCAGTTTTTTTTTAACGGTCTCAAGCTTCGATTGTTAGGAGAATTTGAACCAACACTTCCATTTTATGATACAATAGAGGTTTATTTATAAAACAAAAAAACAGCACTCAAAAGGTGCTGTTTCTTTTTGCAATCAATTTTTTTAAAACACTTTTTTTTTACTTTTTTTTACTTTTTTTTACTTTTTTTTATGCTTTAGCGCACGTAGTAATTTTTGAATTTTATTGCCTTAAAAGGTTGTTTTTTTTAATTCTTGTGTAGCGCAGCGGAACTTTTTAAAAAAAGAACCAACCTTTGCAATTTTGATTCAATAGTACGCTAATTTTCCAATACAAATAATTTTCGTTATTTTTGTGATATTATTAACCACGTTCATTTACATAAATTATGTTTAATCATAGAAATAGTTATTGAAGATAAAAACATTTGTTATAGCGTTTTATGTCTCTTCAAATATGTTCCGTTGGCGTTATTTTAACGCTTTTTTTTGAGTATCTATTTGTACTATAATTAATATTATGTTAAATAAGATATTTTTAAACAAAAAATAGTATTCTTTCTTATACGTCACTAAAACCTATAATTTAGGTACAAAAGCTAAAAACTTTTAAATAAGTTATAAAATTTATAAGAAAAAAGTAGGGTAAATTCAATTCTGACTGTTTAAGTATATGTAAGTCTATAAAAAATATAAAGACGCTGTTTTAGGATAAAAAACCCTTCAATTTTTTCAGATTTTAAACTAATCCACAAACATATTCTAAGCAGCGTTTTTTTTAAAATTTACAAAATCATCACACTAATTGTTATTTGGGCTGTTTTTACAGCCCTTTTTTATGGGCATACAAACTCTTTAACTCAAATAAAGACACTATTTTTGCCCAATGCAAAAAAATAATCAATCAAAATTAGAGTTTATAGCTTTAATGGCATCTCTAATGTCATTGGTCGCTTTGTCTATTGATGCATTGCTGCCTGCACTACAAGAAATCGGATTGAGTATTCATAGTTCAGAAAATTCTAATGACAATCAGCTCTTAATAACCATGATTTTTTTAGGCTTGGGTTTGGGTCAGTTAATTTCTGGACCAATTTCTGACAGCTTAGGAAGAAAACCAGTCATTTATGGAGGTTTTTTACTTTTCGTAATAGCAAGCTTTGTTTGTGTAAATGCCACAAGTATTGAAATAATGATTTTTGGAAGAGTTTTACAAGGTATTGGCTTATCGGCACCAAGAACGATTAGTATTGCCATGGTTCGCGATAGTTTTAGCGGAAATTACATGGCTAAAATTATGTCGTTTATCGTTGTTGTTTTTATTTTGGTTCCTGTAGTAGCTCCTGCTATTGGCAAGCTACTATTAGATTTTTACGGTTGGAAATCAATATTTTACAGTCAATTACTATTCGGATTTATCGTTATGTTTTGGCTGTGGAAACGTCAACCCGAAACACTAAAAAAAGAAAATAGAATTCCACTATCCTTTGGTCTGTTCTTTAGTGGTTTGCAAGAATTTATACAATACAAACAAGCCGTTATTTTTACCTTGATATCAGGATTCATCACAGGGTCGTTTATGGTGTATTTAAGTGCCTCTCAACAAATTTTTCAAGAGCAATACTCTTTAGTAGATGAGTTTCCGTATATTTTTGCAGGATTGGCTATTTCAGTAGGATTCGCAACTTTTTTAAATGGCTCATTTGTAATGAAATTTGGCATGTACAAACTAGTTTCTTTCTTTTTAGTTGTATTTTCTGTAATTCCTATTATGTACATACTACTTTTTCAAAAAGGAAATCCAAGTATCGTTATCTTATTACTATTTTTTGCCTTACAATTTTTTGCTATCGGATTTTTATTTGGAAATCTTCGTGCCTTGGCAATGCAGCCTTTGGGGCATATTGCAGGAATTGGGGCTGCGATTAACGGATTTGTTTCTACAATAATGGCAGTACCTATTGCTACCTTTATTGGTAGAAATGTCGAAACGACCACGCTCCCACTCTTTATCGGCTTTTTTGTGTGCGGGGTGGCTTCTTTACTTTTGTTAAATTTTACTAAGCTAAAAACAG
Source organism: Tenacibaculum tangerinum (assembly GCF_029853675.1). Lineage (NCBI taxonomy): Bacteria > Pseudomonadati > Bacteroidota > Flavobacteriia > Flavobacteriales > Flavobacteriaceae > Tenacibaculum > Tenacibaculum tangerinum. The sequence continues at coordinate 704,485 of NZ_CP122539.1, forward strand.
TTAATGAATAATACAATGAAGTTAGCTATTCTTTACGAAGATGAATACATATTGTGTGTCGTAAAACCAAATAATGTGGTGGTACACCATGCGCATCATTCTAGAAATGTTGCAGAGGAAGACTCTTTACTACAAATGATTACGCAACAATTGGGTGAGAAAATGTACCCCATACACCGATTGGATAGAAAAACTTCAGGAATCATGCTACTGGCTAAAGAAACAAGGTTTGTAGCACAATTTCAAGAGTTATTTACCAACAATGAAATTCAAAAAACGTATCACGGTATTGTTAGAGGGCATGCGCCAGAATCTAAAATTATTGATTCACCTGTTAAAGGAAGAGATGCAAATGTGCATAAAGATGCAGAAACACACTTGTTTACGATGAAAACTGCCACGATTAACATCCCTGTAAAGCCGTATGACTCCTCAAGGTATAGTTTGGTAAAACTAGAACCTAAAACAGGAAGATTGCACCAGTTACGCATTCACATGAATAAAATTAGTCATCCACTCATAGGAGATCCAAAGTATGGAGATAAAAATCATAATACGATGTTTGTAGAGAATTTTGGTTGTGAAAACTTATTCTTACACGCATACTCACTAGAGTTTATCCATCCTTTTTCAAAGAAAAAACTTTTTATTAAAGCTGATTATCCTAAAGATTGGTATGTAGTTTTAGAAAAGGTTTTTCAAATGTATTGAATACCCTTAGAATATGCGTAAAATTCAAACAAACAATTTGATGCTATTTACTTAAAAATAGCATACAATAATTAACAATATAAAAGGGTAACATTTTGAATGCTACCCTTTTTTTACCTTTATTGGGTAGTAAATTTAAATATCTTTAAAAATGGCATGCATTAAACGTTTTTTATCATTAATGCTTTCTTCAAGTGCAATCATGGTTTCTGTTCTATTAACACCGTGAATTTCATCTATTCTATAAATAATATCTTTGGCATCGTTGGTGTTTTTAGCTCGTACTTTACAAAAAATATTGTATTTACCAGCAGTTACATAAGCAACCGTTACATTTGGAATTAATCTCAGGTTATCTAATACATGCTGTGTCATAGATGTTTTTTCTAAAAAAACACCCACATGAGCAATGAATGAATATCCCATTTTTTCATAGTTCAAGGTTAAAGTAGATCCCTGAATAATTCCTTCATCCTCCATTTTTTTTACACGAACATGAATTGTACCTGCTGATACTAATAATTTTTTTGCAATGTCTGTAAAAGGGGTACGCGCATTTTCTATTAAAATGTCTAAAATTTGATGATCAATTTCATCTAATATGAACTTCTTCATTTTTTGTTATCTTCAAGTAATTATGCTAAAATATAGTTTTTTTCTAAAAAAAATAAGTTTTAGTTAATAAAAAAAGAAAGATCAATTGTTTTTTTTGAATTCTTTATGTGCTAGATATAAAGATAAATCACCTTCTTTTTCCTTTGTTAAAACAAGTGCAAACTTACCATTTTCTATAGTTTCTACATACTGATAGGCCATATCTTTTTCATTATTTTTTGAGCGGTAAATAACGTCATAGAAGTTCTTGATATTGTTCGGAATGGCTAAATATTTTTTAAATTCTGTAAAGTTTTCTGTTGATGAAATGTGATACATACCTTGTAATAAGGCATAGAAATTATATTTACGCACTTCTTCCCTATCATAATCATTTGCAAAATGACCTGCTTCTATGAGAATAGTGTTGTGTCCTAACTTTTGAAAATTATCTCCAGTTGCTGTTGGGTAAAATTCATCGGTATAACGACCAACATGATTGGGAATGATTTCTTGTAGCAAATCATTCATTGCTACAATTACATTCATCGTTTCTTTTCTTCCTTCTGTAATTGCACGTGTTTCTTCTTCAGAAGGAGCTAAAAAAGAAATGGTTGCTGGGTTTTGAGTTCCTTCAACACCAAAAATGGTTCTTTGATCGTGTAAGTTGAAGCAAAATTCAGGATTTACTTCTTCTAAAACACTGCGTAAAAGTTTACTTTCTTTAGCCTTTAATTCTACTGCATCTCTATTTAAGTCTACACTGTTCGCATTTACACGTGTATATGCTTGTGCCCCATCTGGGTTTAACATAGGAACAATGGTAATGCTACAGTTTGTTAAAATAGATTGTGTTATTTCGTGAGTAGAATATTGCTGAATAAAGTTTAAAAAGTCGAAAATTGCCTTGGTACCAGTGCTCTCGTTACCGTGCATTTGACTCCAAACAAGAATTTTCTTTTTTCCTTTGCCTAATTTTAATTGGTAAATAGCTCTTCCTTGTTCAGATTCTCCAATAATTTTTGTTTGAATACCTGAGTTTTGTAAACTTAAATACAAAGGCTCTATATCTTCGAGTGTTATCCATCTACCAGATATAGAGTTTTCTTTTATTTTTGAATAATTATCTTCTAAAAAAGAGCTATTTATGTGTGTCATATTATAATAAAAACCAATCGGCTACTAACTGTTTTTCAATAGGTTCTACCGTTTTATGTATATAATCGTTTTTAGACATGTCGTACTGATAATCTTTAGACCATTCTTCAATATTGCTTGCTAATGTTTGTAATGATTCACAGATAAATTGTACTTCTTCATTTGTTATTGTTGGATGTACCGATAAACGTATCCAGCCTGGTTTTTCTGTGTTACAGCCTTCTAAAATCTGTCCTTTTATTTCATTCGATCTTATTTGATCTACGTTTAGTAAGAAATGTCCATAGGTTCCAGCACAAGAACATCCGCCTCTTGTTTGAATTCCGAATCGATCGTTTAATAATTTCACTACAAGGTTGAAATGATATTTTTCAAAGTAGAAAGAAAAAATACTCAAACGGTCTTTATGATTCGGAGCTAATATTTTAACTCCCTCTAAATTTTCTAAACAATTAAAAATGATTGGGTTGATTTCGTCTTCGCGTTCTTTTATCTTATCGGTCCCCATTTGGTCTTTTACCTGAATACACAAGGCTATTTTAATCGTTTGTAAGAAAGCAGGTGTACCACCATCTTCACGCGTTTCTACATCATCAAAATAGTCGTGTTGCCCCCAGGGATTTGTGTAGCTAACGGTACCACCTCCGGGGTTATCAGGCACCATGTTTTTATACAATTTTTTATTAAAAATCAATACTCCAGAGCTCCCTGGGCCTCCTAAAAACTTATGTGGAGAAAAGAAAATAGCATCTAAATACTCGTCTTTTTTTTCTGGGTGCATATCAATATCAACATAGGGTGCAGAACAGGCAAAATCAACAAAGCACAAACCTCCATACCTATGAATTAAGGAAGCTACTTTATGATAATCTGTTTTGATTCCTGTTACATTAGATCCTGCTACTATAGAAGCTATTTTAATAGGTCTGTCTAAGTATTTCTGTATCGTTTCCTCAAACTTTTTTAAACATACCAAGCCTTCGTCATTACACGGAACAACTTCTACATCTGCAATGGTTTCAATCCACGATGTTTGATTTGAGTGATGTTCCATATGACTTACAAAAACAATAGGTCTTTTTTCATCTGGTACCTGTGTGTTCTCCTTTAAATTTTCACTTACTTTTAAACCTAAAATACGCTGAAATTTATTTACCACCCCTGTCATACCAGAGCCTTGAGTAATTAGCACATCGTTAGAAGATGCGTTTACATGTCGTTTAATGATATTTCTTGCCTCACGATACGCCAATGTCATCGCCGCTCCTGATGTTGAAGTTTCTGTATGTGTATTGGCTACGAAAGGTCCAAACTTATGCAAAAGTTGTTCTTCTATGGGGCGATATAGTCTTCCGCTTGCTGTCCAGTCTGTATAAATCATTTTCTTTTCACCATAGGGTGTTTGAAAAGTTTGATCGATACCTACAATATTTTTTCTAAAAGTATCAAAATACTGCTCTAAATCCATGTTTAAAATCTATAGTTGTTTGTTATGTTTTGTAAAATTAGTAGTATACTACTAGTTAGCCTAAAATACATATAATATTAACGTATTTATAACACTTTGTAAAAGTCTAAATTTACCTCCTACTAAAACAGTATTTTAAAAAAATTGAAACTCTGTAAAACTGAATCTATAAAATTATTCGTTGTTCTACTAGTAGGTATATAAATATATCTTGATTTTACATCAGCTTGTATAGAAAAATTAAAAAAGCAATATGTAAACCAGCACCAATTGAAGGTTCGCATCCTAAAAAGTGAAAATCGTTATGTTACTTTACACCTAATAAGATGGTATTGGTTCTTCTATAAATACCCATCTTTACTCCTTCTGTTAGGCTGATTTGTAAATTTTCTAGGTTAAACCAAAGCAGTGACTCACATGGTCAAAACGTTTTAGCTCAACATTCTATTTTTAATTTTAAAGAACTATTGTATTATTTGTTGTATTTCGGCAATAAATCTTTCGGCTAAAGCATCTGCATTTTCTTGACTCGTACTTTCGGTATAGATTCTAATAATAGGCTCTGTATTCGATTTACGTAGGTGTACCCATTCTTCAGCAAAATCAATTTTTACACCATCAATAGTATTCACCTCTTCATTTTTATAGGTATTAGCCATGGTTTCTAAGATCTTGTCGACATCAATTTGTGGTGTTAACTGGATTTTATTCTTACTCATAAAGTAGCTAGGATACGAATCTCTTAACTCTTTACAAGACATTTTTTTATGTGCCAAATGTGATAAGAATAAGGCAACTCCAACTAGCGAATCACGTCCGTAGTGAGATGCAGGGTAAATAATTCCTCCGTTACCCTCTCCTCCTATCACGGTATCGGTATCTTTCATCATTTGTACTACATTCACTTCTCCAACAGCACTAGCGGTATAAGTTCCTCCATGTTTTTCAGTAACATCACGTAATGCTCTTGAAGAAGATAGGTTAGAAACTGTATTTCCCCCTCCTAACTGTCCTAATACATAATCGGCACAAGCTACTAAGGTATATTCTTCACCAAACATCGATCCGTCTTCAGAAATTAAGGCCAAACGGTCTACATCAGGATCTACCACAATACCCAAATCGGCTTTTTTCTTAACTACTAATTCAGAAATATCGGTTAAATGCTCTTTTAAAGGTTCAGGATTGTGCGGAAAGTGGCCGTTGGGTTCACAATACAGCTCTATACACTTAACGCCTAACTCTTTTAGTAGCGCAGGTATGGCAATTCCTCCTGTAGAATTTACACCGTCTACCACTACTTTAAATTTTGCTTTTTTAATCGCTTTTTTATCAACCAAATCAAGTTTTAAAACTTCTTTGATATGTTTTTTAATGTAGTTTTTCTTTTTTCTATAAGAACCCAAATCATCTACTTCAGCAAACTCAATAGTGGCATCGTTTTCAGCAATTTTCAAAATTTCAGCTCCGTCTTCACCATTTAAAAATTCTCCTTTTTCGTTTAAGAGTTTCAATGCATTCCACTGTTTTGGATTATGAGAAGCGGTTAAAATAATACCTCCGTCTGCTTTTTCAAGTGGCACAGCTACTTCAACAGTAGGTGTTGTAGATAAGCCTAAATCGACTACATTAATTCCTAAACCAACTAAGGTGTTTACTACTAAGTTACTTATCATTTTACCCGAAATACGAGCATCTCTACCAATTATAATGGTTATTTTATCTTTTTGGGAGTTTTTATTTTTTATAAATGTACCGTAAGCTGCTGCGAATTTTACAGCATCTATTGGGGTTAAATTATCCCCTGTGTTTCCGCCTATGGTACCTCGAATACCTGATATCGATTTAATAAGTGTCATATTCTTTTATTTGATAGCAAATATAAAGTTATTTAAGAAAGTATCCTTTAAAAATTGAATGCTTTAAAGTTACTAGTAGCTGTATTAAAGGAAAAAAAACCGTTAAGCTTTATAGACTTAACGGTTTTTGATTTTTAAGAAGTGATTAGGATTATTTTCCTTCCATTTTCTTCTTTAACTCAGCTAATCCACCGATATCTCCTAAAGTAGTTTTTTCTACTTCTTGAGCTTTAGCAGCAGCAGCTTTGATGTTCTTTTGTTCTTCTTCTCTAAAGATAGAAGTATGAGAAACTACGATTCTGCGGTATTCTTTACTAAACTCAGTTACTTGAAACTTAACTTCGTCTCCTTTAGCTAATTTACCTCCGTCTTCTTTTTCTAAGAAACGAGTTGGAGCGAACGCTTCAACACCATCAGCAAATACTACAGTAGCACCTTTATCATTCTTCTCTTTGATAGTACCTTCGTGAATAGATCCGATTGAATAAGTGTCTTCATGAGCATCCCAAGGGTTGTCTTGAGTTTGCTTGTGACCTAAGTTCAATTTACGGTTCTCTACATCTAATTCTAATACTTGAACTTCTAATTGGTCACCTACAGTTACGAAATCTGATGGGTGCTTAATTTTCTTAGTCCAAGATAAATCAGAGATATATACCAATCCGTCAATACCTTCTTCTAACTCTACGAATACACCAAAGTTAGTGTAGTTACGTACCGTACCAGTGTGTTTAGAACCTACTGGGTATTTAGAAGTAATATCTGTCCATGGATCTGGGTGTAATTGCTTCATACCTAATGACATTTTACGCTCTTCGCGGTCTAATGTTAAGATTTGAGCTTCTACTTCATCACCAACTTTTACGAAATCTTGTGCAGAACGTAAGTGTGTTGACCATGACATTTCAGATACGTGGATTAATCCTTCTACTCCTTCTTCAACCTCTACAAAGGCACCATAATCAGCTAAAACAACTACTTTACCTTTTACTTTATCACCAACTTTTAAATCAGAATTTAAAGCTTCCCATGGGTGAGCAGATAATTGTTTTAATCCTAATTGAATTCTAGACTTGTTATCATCAAAGTCTAAGATTACTACGTTTAATTTTTGATCTAATTCAACAACTTCGTTCGGGTGGTTGATACGAGACCAAGATAAATCAGTAATGTGAATTAATCCGTCAACACCTCCTAAGTCAACAAATACACCGTACGAAGTAATGTTTTTAACTACACCTTCTAGTACTTGTCCTTTTTCTAATTGACCGATAATTTCACGTTTTTGATCTTCTAAATCAGCTTCGATTAATGCTTTATGAGATACGACTACGTTCTTAAATTCGTGGTTAATTTTCACCACTTTGAATTCCATAGTTTTTTCTACATATTGATCGTAGTCACGGATAGGCTTCACATCGATTTGAGAACCTGGTAAGAATGCTTCAATACCAAATACGTCAACGATCATACCTCCACGAGTTCTACACTTCACAAAACCGTTAACGATTTCACCAGTTTCGTGTGCGTTGTTTACACGATCCCAAGCTTTGATTACACGTGCTTTTTTGTGAGATAATACCAATTGACCTGAAGCGTCTTCTCTTTTGTCAACCAATACTTCTACTTTGTCTCCAACAGCTAAATTTGGGTTGTAACGGAATTCGTTTAACGAAATTACACCTTCCGACTTAGAGTTGATGTCGATAATTGCATCACGATCGGTAATACGTACTACTTCACCTTCGATAACATCGCGCTCGTTTACGAACCCTACCGTACCTTCTAAGGCTTTTTCAAATTCTTGTAATTTAGACTCATCAACTTCATCAATACCTTCTTCGTATTTATGCCAGTTAAAAGTTGCTAAAAATTGTGCTGGATTTACAGCTTCTGCTGTGTTTTTTGTTTCTTCAGACATGTCTGAAATAAATATTTGTATCTTTTTGTTAATCAGATTTTTAACGACACTAACGCCAAGAGAAATTAAACTTGATAATTATTATTTTACACCTTTTTTAAATCTGTACTCGTAAAAAGGCGTGCAAATTTACGAATATTTCTTAAAATAACCTAAAATGTTTTGATTTTAAGTGGGTTATATTTTATACATAAAATATGTTAATGATTATCTTAAAATAAATAAATAAAAATATATGATTAATATTTCTCAATTTTGTAACTGAAAATGATAAAATAAAGAAATATGAGCATTCAACTAAAAGAAAAACAAGAAATTACAGAAAGCACAATGACTCCTGTAAAAATTGCCATCGCCAACGGTGATGGTATTGGTCCAGAAATAATGAAAGCAACATTGCGAATAATGGAAGCTGCTGGAGCTAGAATTGAACCCGAATTTATAGAACTTGGAAAAAAAGTATACTCATCTGGTAACACCTCTGGTATAACCAATGATGCTTGGGATGTTATTAAAAAAAATAAGATCATTTTAAAAGCTCCTATTACTACTCCTCAAGGAAAGGGTTATAAAAGTTTGAATGTAACTTTACGCAAATCATTAGGTTTGTTTGCTAATGTTAGACCTGTACAAGCATTGTCTCCTTATGTACAAACACATTTTCCTAATTTAGATGTTGTTATTATTAGAGAAAATGAAGAAGACTTATACGCAGGAATAGAACACAGACAAACTCAAGATGTTTATCAATGTTTAAAATTAATTACAAGACCAGGCTGTGAACGCATTATTAGATATGCTTTTGAGTATGCCAAAGCTTTTGGTAGAAAAAAAGTCACATGCATGGTTAAAGACAATATTATGAAAATCACTGATGGTTTGTTTCATCAAGTGTTTGATGAAATAGCCAATGAGTATCCTGAAATAGAGAATAATACACAAATTATTGACATAGGATCTGCTCATTTAGCTGCCAAACCAGAAAAATATGATGTAATCGTAACAACAAATCTTTACGGTGATATTATTTCAGATATTGCAGCGGAAATTGGTGGCTCGGTTGGCATGTGCGGTTCAGCAAATATTGGAAGTAAAGTTGCTATGTTTGAAGCCATTCATGGCTCTGCACCAGATATTGCAGGAAAAGGTATCGCTAATCCTTCAGGTTTAATTAATGCTTCTATCTCAATGCTATCTTACATAGGGCAAACTAACGTAGCCGACACAATTAAAAATGCATGGTTAACCACCTTAGAACAAGGGTATCATACTGCCGATATTTTTAATGAAACTTATAGTTTAGCAAAAGTTAGTACTGAACAATTTACTGATAAAATCATACAGAATTTGGGAAATAAACCTGTAAAACTACCGATAAGTAATCTTTCAAGCGGAACAGGAAATATTAACATTCCAAACTATGTACGTAAACAACAAGAAAAAAAACTAGTGGGTGTTGATGTTTTTTTAGATTGGCAAGGAAATGATGCAAACAAACTAGGAGAGCTATTATCTGATGTAGATCTTTACAAGATGAAACTTAAAATGATTACAAATAGAGGTGTAAAAGTGTATCCAAAGGGTCTTGATGAAACTTTTTGCACCGATCACTGGAGGTGTAGATTTGTAGGTAAACAATCGCAAATTAATGGCGCATTGTCATACCAAAACATTGTTTATGAACAAGTAATTTCTTTATTATTCAAATTAAATGAAATAGGTTTTGATGTTATTAAAACAGAAAACTTATATGAGTTCGATGGAAATAGAGGATTTTCTTTGGGGCAAGGAGAATAAAGCCTAGTAAATTTTTAGTTACCCGTTGTGCATTTTAACAATACTGATTTTAACATTCTTAATCTTCCTGCCAAAAAATAAAGTTGTTAATTTACGTTCCCTGTTTTCTCTTAATTAGTGAAGCACAACGGGTAAATTTAATGTTTTTATTGACGTTACTTCACGTCATTACCGTTTATCCTGATATTCGTGTAGAACTTATCGGTGTTGTGTAAGATTTGTTGCAGAAAATGTTCGAGCAACATTTATATTGTAACCTAAATACAGCAATAGAAATAACGTAAGATTAGAAATTGGCTTATACGTATATTAGAAAATTCTTTTTATTCCACCAGTATTTTGTAAATTCCTGTTTGACTGTCTAATTCAAATTCTGAATCTGTTAGAGTGATTTCATTATAATCTGTATGACTACAACAATCTTCTATTCTTTCGGCATCAATATAAAAATTAAAAATAGGATTTTCGGAGATGTATATTCTCAAATTTACTATTTCAGTTTTCCAACCAATTGAACCGATTTGAATTAAGTTAATATTGTTTTCAGAAATAAAAGAAAATTCTACGGAATCATTATCGTTCAAAGTATCCGTTATTTTGATGTCGTTAGCATCAAAAGTTCCGTTTGTAAATAAATTCTCCCCACTTTCTTTATCTACAATTTCAAAATAAAATGCTTCCGGTGGTGTAAAACAAGATTGGTTACATTCATCATCTTGTTTACAGCCTTGAAATAGTATGATAAATAGCACTAGTAATAAACTATTTTTTTTCATCTAGAATTTGTTTTTTTATGTAGATGGGGCTCTTTTGAAAAGGTTGCCTCTAAATGATTATTGATATTAAAACTTACTTCTATAACAAAGTTATTAGTTTTAAGTTTAAGAATAAACTACACTCAATTTATCTTTTTTATTTCCACCTTAAACAACGTATCAAAAACCTCAAAAACACTTGCCGCTTCTTTTTTTCGAACTGAAATAGTGTACTCGCAGTCTAATTCCAATTGTTGCTTAATAATATCTATGTTTCGTTCTTTGATAATTCGCTGCACTTTATTCATCATATCGTATTGAAATTTTAGTTTATAATGAATATCAATCGTTTTCTCCACAATTTCAGAAGCTTCTAAGGCAAGTTGTGCAGAAGTACGATAGGCATTAATCAACCCTCCTACTCCGAGTTTAGTTCCTCCGAAATAACGCACCGAAACAATTAAAATATTGGTGACTTCGAAAGATTGTATTTGTCCGTAAATGGGTTGACCAGCAGAGTTACTGGGTTCTCCATCGTCATTGGCACGAAAACGAATTTCTTCGGTGCCTAATTGCCACGCATAGCAATGGTGACGAGCGGTATGATGCTGTTTGCGAAGTTCTTCTAAGCGTTCTTTAATCTCTTCTTCTGAAAAAACGGGAAAAGCGTATCCGAAAAATTTACTATTTCGATCTTTAAACAGTGTTTCTCCAGAGGGTTTTGTGATGGTTTTATACGTATCTTTAATTTCACTCATTATGCAATAGTAACCAAAATAATTCCGAAAATTGCCAAGGCAATACCTATTTTGTTTTTTATGCTAAATTCTTCTTTAAATAAAAACAATCCGACGATGGTAGAAACCACCACCACACCAACATTGTTGATTGTAAAGAGTGTAGAGCTTTCTACCCCTTTTGTTTGCAAGGCTTTAATTAAGAATACTATGGAGTAATAGTTAGGGATTCCTAAAGCAATACCGCCTAACACGCTTTTAAACGATAGCTTTTTTCTTGATACTAATTGTGTTCCTACCAAGATGAGTATGCCAAAGATTGCTGCAAATCCGAATAAACTTCCAGAGAAAAATGCAACATCGGTTACCTGTACAAAATTAGTTTCTACATATTTTAGTGTGGTATCTATAATTCCAGAACCTAAAAAAAGTAAAATAGGAAATAACAATCCGCCATTCGCCTTTTCTTTTTCTTCTTTTACTGACGATAAATAAACTGCTATGAGTGCTATACCAATTCCAAAAGCTTTTAGTGGAGTGATACTTTCATGATACAATACGATTCCGAAAATGATGGGAATTACTACCGACATTTTTCCTGCCACAGAAGCTACCGACACGCCATTTTCTTGAGCGGTACGAGCCATGACAAAGAAAATTACGATAAAAAGGAAACCTAAAAACATAGCGCCATATACCCATGGTTGTAAGGGAATAGTAGCGAGTTTACCAAAAGTGTTGGCAGAAAACATACCTAAAACAAAAGCAACGATATAGTTAACTACAATGGCTTGTAAGGTATTTACTTTGTAAACTTCAAAATATTTAAAAATTACAAATAACGATGTCGAAAATAAGATACTGAGAAGTAAGTACGTCATACTATTTAAAAGCTTGTTTTGTTAACAAATCAACCACGTCTTCTGTTTTTGGGCAATTGTTCCATACATGAATTCCTAACTGCTGTGCCGCATCAGTATTTTCTTTAGTGTCGTCTATAAAAAAGGTTTCAGAGGCTTGTAGCTTGTTTTCCTTCAAAACAAATTCAAAGATATCGGTATTTGGTTTTCTAAGATTGATTTCGTGTGATAAATAAAACTGCTCAAAGCAGTTTTTAAACTCAGTATACAACTCTTCTCCCCAGTTATCTTGAATCCAAGAAATGTGTAAATCGTTGGTATTACTCAACAAAAACAATCGGTATTGTTTACTGGCTGCCAATTCTTTTATAAAATGCAGCCTATGCTCAGGAAAGTCTAACAAAATCGCATTCCAAGAGCGGATTAAGTCTTCTTTTGAAATACTGAATTTATCGTGAAAATAAGACACAAAATCATCCGTAGTTATCAATCCCATTTCGTATTGATAATAGTGTTGCATCATGTCTTCAGAAATTTCTGTAACTCCTAATCTAGCCAGTTCTCTATACGTTGCTTCTTTGTCTAAATTGATGAATACATCACCAAAATCGAAAATGATGTTTTTAATCATTTCTATATATTCTTAAAATATCGTTCTTTATTTTTTTTTCGGAAGATAGTTTTGCCTTTAAAACAGGGCGCTTCACTCCTTCTCCAAAAGATACATCACCCATAAATACTCTGGCTTCATCCCATAAATTTGCATCGATAAACGTTTGTAGCGTTTGTGCGCCTCCTTCAATAATTACCGATTGTATTTGATGTGTATGCAACACCTCACAAATTTGTGCTGCTACACGAGAAGAAAAATCGATGTGTTCGTAAACGAGTACATGGGAGTTCTCACTATCGTTCGAAGTAACAGCTACAGTTTCTCCCTTATTTCCTCTTTTCTCATTTGTATTAGCAAGAACAATCGTTTGAACCTTTCCATCAAAAACAGTTACTTCTGAAGGGATTCGCAGGCTTTTATCAATAACAACCCTTGTAGGATTGTTTCCTTTCCAACTACGAACAGTTAATGACGGATTATCAGCAATGACCGTATTTGTGCCTACTAAAATAGCCTGTTCTTCACTACGCCATTTGTGTACTAATTGCTGAGAATAGCTGTTGGAAATCCATACGGGTTGTTGCTCCTCTTTTTGCAATGGAGCGATGAACCCATCTTTCGTTTCTGCCCATTTTAAAATGATATAAGGACGCTTTTTATTTTGAAAGGTAAAAAAACGTTTGTGTTGTTGTTTACAGGCTTCTTCACATACACCCACCATAACGTTTCTTCCTGCTTTTTGTAGTCGTTCTATTCCTTTTCCTGCCACCAAGCTATTCGTATCTACACAACCAATTACGATAGTGGGAATTTGTTTTTCGAGTATTAAATCGGCACAAGGGGGTGTTTTTCCATAGTGAGAGCACGGTTCTAAGGTAACATAGATTGTTGCTTCTTTTAGTAACTCCTGGTTTTGTACCGCATGTATAGCATTCACTTCTGCATGCGAACCTCCATAAGGTGAGGTAAACCCCTCTCCTATTATGGTATTATTATGCACAATTACTGCTCCTACAGAAGGATTCGGACGTGTAGTTCCTATTCCGTTTTTTGCCAGTTGTAAGCAACGTTGTATATACTTTTTGTGGTTCAATGCCTTAAAATTTAATTTTTACATCTTCTACCTTATCAATTGTATATACATGTGAAAAACCCAATACCTTGTATGTTAAATCTCCTTTAAAATGAACTTTAAAACGCTGATTCATCAAGGAGTTCAAGATTCCTCCTAAAATTCCGTTTTTATTATTTTCAAATATTGTTCTTGAAGGAATAACCACTTTTAAAGGAATGTGAAATTCTTTACGAGCCGGAACTTTAAACTCTTCTGAAGAAACTTGTGCAACGGCTACTTCATCTATAAACACCTTTATTTCGTCCGTAGCTATTTTACCTCCGATATCATTTGGGTTTTCAAAATAAGCGTTAGCCCCTAACGTAATAGTATCGGCTGAGACTGATAATAACTTAACATCATCAACCTTTAAAAAGATTGGTTTTTGTTTTACCGAGCAACTCATTGCTAGTAATAAAAAAGGTAAAAAATAAATTATTTTCTTCATGAAAACTCGTCTTTTTTGGGTATTTTGCTCGTGCAAAAGTACTATATTCTTATGACTCCTTCTGATTTTATTATTCGAGAAATAAAACCACAAGATAATGCCGATATGGCTAAGGTAATTCGCAGTGTAATTACGGAGCTTGGTGCTCCTAAGGTGGGTACTGCTTATGAAGACAAGGCTACCGATGAAATGTACGAAACGTATCAAAAAGAAAAGGCAAGATACTTTGTCGTTGAATATCAAGATACTGTTGTTGGTGGTGCTGGTTATGCTCAGTTAGAGAATTGCAAAGAAAATATTTGTGAATTGCAAAAAATGTACTTTTTGCCAGTAGCCAGAGGCAAAGGCTTAGGAAGTAAATTAATTAATTTTTGTTTGAACAAAGCCAAGGAACACGGTTTTAAGCACTGTTATTTAGAAACGCTCCCCTACATGAAAGCTGCAACGGCATTGTATAGAAAAAATGGCTTTATTGATTTAGAGAAGCCGATGGGAAATACAGGACATTATTCTTGTAATGTATGGATGTTAAAGGGTTTATAAAATATACGTAAAAGTTAGTTGCAACATGCTATTAAAGCAATACAAATCTTATTTCTCTGAACAGTTAGCCACCGTCTATCCAAAAACCGAAATTGATACTTTTTTCTTTTTATTAATAGAAGAATATCTAGGACTACAACGAATCGATGTTGCATTACAGCCTACTATGGAGCTTTCTACGGATAAAAAAACGTTATTAGACAAGGCTTTAGAGCAATTAAAAAAAGAAGAACCCATTCAGTATATCTTAGGTAAAACCGAATTTTTCGGACTCCCTTTCAATGTAACTACTAATACATTAATTCCTCGTCCTGAAACCGAAGAATTGGTGGAATGGATATTAGATAGTATTACAAAAAACAAAGAAAATGAGGTTATTACCAACAATAGAGAGAAATCTGGAAAAAAAATAACTATTCTAGATATAGGTACAGGTACAGGTTGTATACCTATCAGCTTAAAAAAGAACTTACCAAATGCTAGTGTTCATGCGATAGATGTTTCAAAAGAAGCTTTAATAGTTGCTAAACAAAATGCAATACTAAACAACGTTGATGTTTCTTTTGTACAGCAAGATATTTTAACAACCGAAAAATTAAGCGGTAACTTTGATATTATTGTTTCTAATCCGCCGTATGTACGTGAATTAGAAAAAATAGCAATAAAAAAGAATGTATTAGAGAACGAACCCCATTTGGCATTGTTTGTTGAAAATGATGCTCCTTTAGTTTTTTATGAAAAGATTGCTGATTTGGCGAAGGTTCATATGAAAGAAAGAGGAATGCTATTCTTTGAAATCAATCAATATTTAGGAAAAGAAACTGTTAGAATGCTTCAGAACAAGGGTTTTAAACAAATTGAATTACGAAAAGACTTATTTGGAAATAACAGAATGATAAAAACCATTTTTAAATAACTACTCCCATTTTCAAAAAGTGAACCTCATATTTACCTTGAATTACCAAAAAAGTCCGCTTTAAAATACAATCAGTTTCAATACTAAAAGCAAAGCGTTTGTACTTAGTCGAACAAATTGAATCATAGATGTTAAGACGAATGCTTGATATTATGCTTATAGATTACTCTTTTCATACGAGGCAAGCCTTGGAATACTAACTATCTAACTCATATTTCACATTACAGAGTTGGATTGTTAAGATTAAAATCACATAAAGTACTGATGTACAAATTATTGAAGTTTACTCTTCTATTACAAAGCAATAGAAACTATTTAATCATTAAGGTATTAGGCTAATTTTAAATGCAACCAACAGTATAAAATGTTTGGGTGTATGTTAAGACTCTACTGTATAATTTAGGTTTAAGAAATAAAATTATATTATTTGCTTTTATCCTTTTTTTTAAACCTTTTTTTTTATAAATTTGTTTACCCCCCCCAGTTTTGTTCTATTATTTCTATTGAAATTTTAGTTGAGATTTTCATTTAAATTAATGTGTCTCAACTAGGAATAGTATTGAACATCTAATAAATTAAATTATGAATCTATAAACACACTACAAATCCCCCATAATCAATGAAACAAACAGATTTACAAGGGCTCATACAAGAAACCAAAGCAGAAAAAGGTTTAATATTTAATTCAGAAGGTCAGCTGATAGATTCTTACGGAATGACTAAGGACAACAACGCTGCAGCAATGGCAAATATGATTGTAACCATGTCTAATGAATTTTTTCAGGATACCTTAGCGATAGAGAGCCTGAAACAGATAGTTTTAACTTCAGATCAAGGGTTAGCTATAATAAATAAATATGATGACGATCATATTGTTTGTTTGCTAACAAATGATATTTCTAAAGCGGCAATGATCAAGCTATCATTACGGCAAATAGTACTTCAATAAACACAAAAACTTTTTATTAATTATGACTCTTAACCATGAAAGAAATCCTGAGAGATCTTATAGAAAATCTAAAAAACAACGTTCCCGGTTTTATCGCTGTATCGATTACAGATATTAGCTCTGGAGAATCACTTGATTCGTTTACAACGGATGAAAATTTTGACCCTAATTTAGCTTCAGCTTTTAACCTAGAAGTTGTAAAAGCTAAATTAAAAGCAATTAAAGCTTTGAACCTAAATGAAGAAATCCAAGACATTACAATTACCTTATCAAGTCAGTTTCATATCATTAATGTAGCTCCTAGTGGTGCATATTTTATTTATTTAGCCGTAAGTTCAAGTGCTGACCTAAGTATGACTAAGTCTTTATTAAACAACTATAAAGCAGAGTTAATTAATGCTTTATAAAAAAAACCTGTTATGATGAAAAACACCAATCATTTATCTATAGACAGACCTTTAAAAAAACACCTAAACACAATTTTAAAAGAATTCAGGAAATATAGATTTTCCGAACCAGATACAGTACCCTCTAAAAGAAAGAAGAAAAAAGTTCTTTTCGACATACTGTTCGACGAATATGACACTGTGGGAGATTTAATGAAAAGTTTCTTTTAACCATAGTTCAAAAAATAAGATTAAGCAGCAAACTTTGGTTACAAAAAAATTTAGTAACTGTTCTCTCTATGCAATTTTTTGTTATCAGACTTCGCTTCTAATCTGTGAAACTAAATGTTTAACCCCTAATAATCAATAAATTATGAGTAACACAAGACCAGTACCAATCAATGAAGAAAGAGTTTGGGACAAAACGAAAACTATCAAAAGTAAAACCGATGAAGTAGGCACCATTACTTATGTTAACAACGTTTTTATCGATGTAAGCGAGTATAGTAAAGAGGAACTTATGGGACAACCCCATAACATACTAAGGCATCCTGATATGCCTAAAATAATATTTAAAACCCTGTGGGATAACCTTAAGAAAGGAAATAATTTTAACGCAGTGGTAAAGAACCTTACAAAGACAGGTAAATATTATTGGATCGTAACAAATTTTGATATCTTTAAAGATGCATCTGGTACACCAACCTCTTTCCTAGGAGCAAGAAGTTCAGTGCCAGACCCAGTTGTAGAAGTTATTGCACCTTTATATGAAAAGCTAATTGAAGTTGAAGCTTCAGGCGGTATGGAAGAAAGCGAAAAATACTTAAAGGAATATTTAGCAGACAAAGGAGGAAACTACATCTCTTTTATTAAAAAATTATTATCTGATCAAGGAGTAGACGTTAGTTCTTGGTAGTAAAAAATTAAAATTATTAAATAAAAAAAGTAAAAATTATGAACTTAGACGACATAAAAAAATATTCACGAACAATAGGTGAACAACTTGGAGGTGTAATATCAATTTCAGTTATTACTGCAGACGATGGTATGGTGGTTGATTATTATAGTAAAGATGAAGATATTGACAACCAATTAGCCGCTTCTTTTCAAGTAGAGGTATTAAGACAAATTACAAGAGGACTAAACTATATTGATAACCTAGAAAATAAAGAAATTTTAAGTCTTAGTTTTAGTTTGGAAGAACAAACTCATTTTGTTTTTCTTTCTGACTCTAAAGACCTTATTGTTCATTTAGTTGCAGATAGTAAAGAAACTAATATTGGTATGGTTAATCTATTTCACAAAAAGAATAAGCAATTATTAGTTTAACTTAAAATTCTGATATTTTCTACTAAATGGTAGCGTCGAAATAAATAATGTAGTTTTTTTGTAAAAGAAAGAGTAACTCTTCTTTTTACCTCCACTTAGACGCTCAACTTTATGGGAAAACACGAGTAAAATTACACAAACTTACGCCAAACTATTTCGTTAAGTTCTGTAATTTAATTCTACCAAAACGATTTAGAAAAGCGCTTTATAGCGCTTTTTTTATGCTTTTGCATGTAGCTATTAATCGCTGTATTAAAAGCACTATTTCATCTTTGGTATAACTGGCAAAACCAATTCGTATGCCATTATGCTTTTTGTTAGCTAAATCGTAACGTTGCCACTCTCCTATTACTAACCCATGTTTTACTGCCTCTTCTGCAACTAGCGACCAAGCGTATTGCTTATTCAAACGCAACCATACAGCCATTCCTCCTTTAGGAATCTCGAACTTAAAATAATCTGCTAAATTCTCTTTTAACAATTTACAAAATATATCTCGTCGCTCTAAGTATACTTTCATAACCTTACGTATATGGCTGTCTAAATCTCCAGATTTAATGAACTCTGCAAATGCTAACTCTAAAAGAGCATCGCCTTGTCGATCTACATAACCTCTTAATTTAGCTGCTTCGTTTACAAAATCTTTTGAAGCAATTAAATACCCAACTCTAAATGCAGGGGCAACAGTTTTACAAACTGAACCAATATAAATTACATTTCCATGAGTATCATGACTTGCCAAGGGTAAAATAGGTGCATGATTATAATTAAAATCGTAATCATAATCATCTTCAATGATTGCAAAATTGTATTTCTTGGCTAAGTTTAACAAATGAATTCTTCTCTCGGCAGATAAGGTAACAGTAGTTGGGTGATGGTGATGTGAAGTAACGTACACAGCCTTTATCGCTCGTTTTTTACATAGTTTTTCAATCTCTTTTACAACCAAACCATTATCATCGACCAAAACCCTTTTAATACGAGCTTTTCGTTGTAAAAAAGTAATGTCTGCAGAAGCATAATTGGTTTCCCCTACAACTATGATATCATCTTTGTTTAAAAGCAGTTGCGAAGATAACCAAATACCCATTTGGCTTCCTCTAGTAATTAATATGTGTTCTTTTGAAACCTGTAAACCACGTGTTTCATTGAGATATGTCGCTAAAACCTCTCTTAATTTTTGGTTTCCATAAGTAGTACCGTAATCTAAAAAAGTAGGAATCGATTTTCTTGAAGCGATTCTGCGGTAAATTCTAGCAATTTCTTCAGCAGGAGCCAATCTCGTATCAGATACACCATCATTTATATACATAACCCCTTCTCTTTTCTCAATCTTCTTTTCTAAAAGACCATCATTTCTGTAAAAAGAAAATCCTGAATACTCCTTTTCAGAAATATAAAAGCTATCAGTTATCGCTGTTTTTTGGGTAAGTGGTAGCTTCGTATTTACAAAAGTACCTTTCTTAGGAATACTTTCTACCCAACCTTGCAACAGCAATTCTTCGTAACAAGCTACCACTGTTTTTCTGTGAATTTTTAATAAATCCGCCAAGGTTCTAGAGCCCAACAGCTTTGTACCAGGAACTAACTTTCCATTTCTTATTAATAAAATAAACTGGTTGGCTAGCTGTAGGTATAAAGGTTCTTTAAGAGCTTTATTCAGTTGTAAAGAAGTTTTATAAGGAAACATCTGGACTATTTAGTATTTAAAATCTGGATTATTTAAATAGACCATAAACATAGTACATTTGAAAAGAAAACAACACAGAAAATGAAAAAAAAGCAATTAGAACCAACAGAGTATAATGAGTATTATGCAGGATACCTATCTAAAGTATCAGGCAATACAACGTTAAAAGAAGGATTTAAAAAAGATGAAGAAACTGTAATGAGATTTTTCTCATCTATTCCAAAAGAAAAATTAGCATATCGTTATCAGCCAGAAAAATGGAGTGTTAAAGAAGTATTACAGCATATTATTGATACTGAACGTATTTTTATGTATCGATTGTTACGAATAGCCAGAAAAGATACCACCCAAATCGAAGGTTTCGACCAAAACATATATATAGAACCCTCTAACGCAAATACCAAAACAATTGAAACTTTATTAGAAGAATTTACAATAACATGTTTGTACTCAGTAAACCTATTGAACAGTATTTCTAACGATGATTTATATACAATGGGAATCGCTAACAACGCTCCTATTTCGGCAAGAGCTTGTGCTTTTATCTTGTTAGGTCATAGTAGCTGGCATATCGATATTATAAAAGAACGTTACTTGTAAATTGTAGATAGTAGCATAAAAATATGATACTGAAGTGCTGACTTTATCAAGTAGAATACTATACACGAATTCACAGTATCTGTCATATAAAAACTAATGAAACATGAAAAAATATTCAAAATCAAAAATCAATAGAATAAAAAGAGGACAAAACCGAGCCGTTTATGAGGTTGAAAAAATCAATACGATTTTAGATGCAGGATTTATCGGATTTGTAAGCTATACTTATGAAGGAAGTGCCATTTCTTTACCCATGGCATACGGAAGAAATGGTAATAAAATATACTTGCATGGCTCACAAGCCAACAGAATGCTGTTATCGCTTTTAGAAGGAGGAAAAATGAGTATGACTGTGATGCATTTAGATGCGTTAGTATTGGCTCGTTCGGGGCTGCATCACTCGGTAAACTATCGCTCTGCTACGCTGTTTGGCTCCGTAAGAAAAATAGAAAAAGCTACAGAAAAAGAAGCCGCTTTGCATTGCTTTATGGAACAAATGATGAAAGGGCGTTGGGACGGTATCAGGCCCATGAAACCTGAAGAATTAAGCAGAACGCTGGTGGTAGAAATGGCTATTGAAACCGCTTCAGCAAAAATAAGAGATGTGGGAGTAAATGACGATTCAGAAGATTATAATTTACCTATTTGGGCAGGATTAGTTCCTTTAAAACAAGTTGCGTTAGCTCCTATTTCAGATGAAAACTTACGAGAAAATATTCCAATACCAAGTCATGTATTAGAATATTACAAATTGCATCAATAAGCGTTTCATAATACTCAAAATCATAGTACATTGCAACTATGAAAAAATACGATGTTGTTATCCTCACAGATAAAAGGTATGTCACTCCGAAACAAGTTACTAACTATATTCAAAATGTATTAGATGAAGACAATTATGTAAAAATTGCTCTTGAAAACCAAGGATTGAAAGTGATTCGCCTTTCTTGGGACGATGCTACTTTTGATTGGTCTACAACAAAATATATACTTTTTAGAACGACTTGGGACTATTTTGATCGCTTTACTGAGTTTTCCATTTGGTTGAACAACGTTAGTAAACAAACCATCCTGTTAAATTCAGAAAAAATTATTCGTTGGAATATCGACAAACACTATTTACAAGATTTACAGCAAAATGGGGTATCTATTTGCGAATCTTACTTCATAGAAAAAGAAACCCAAATTACCTTAAACGAACTTTCGAAAATGTATCGTTTAACAGATTTTGTTATAAAACCATGTATTTCAGGTGCTGCAAGACACACTTATAAGATTACTTCAGAAAACCTTACAGAGCATGAAGAAATATTTTCAAAATTAATCGCTGAAGAAGCAATGATTATACAACCTTTTCAATACAATATTGTAGAAAAAGGAGAAATTTCGCTCATGGTGATGAATGGAAAGTTTACACACGCCGTTTTAAAAAGAGCAAAGTCAGGAGATTTTAGAGTACAAGACGATTTTGGAGGCTCGGTTCATAACTACACCCCTACTCCAGAAGAAATTGCATTTGCTGAAAACGCCGTAAAAGCCTGTATAGAACTTCCTATATATGCTCGAGTTGATGTTTTTACTGATAATAGTGGTAACTTAGCCATTGCAGAATTAGAACTCATAGAACCCGAATTGTGGTTTAGAAATCATCCCGCTGCTGCTAATGAACTAGCAAAAGGAATTAAAGAATTAATGCGTAACTAAAAACGCTAAAAATGGCTGATGAAATTATAAAAAAGATAGAATTAACTAAGTTCAATAATGAAGTAGCACTTCAAATGGGGCTCGCCATCGTTGAGTTTGCGAAAAAACAAAATCAACATATAGCCATATCTGTTGAAAGGTTACATTACACCGTGTTTTTATTTGTTGATGATACCTTATGTTCTGACAATCTTAATTGGTTAAGAAGAAAAGCAAACGTAGCCAAACGATTCGAAGAAAGTTCGTTGCGTGTAAAACACGACTTAACTAACGGCAATATGACTCTCAAAGAAACATTTGCTTTAAATCCAAAAGATTTTCTTGCCAAAGGAGGCGCCATTCCTATTTTTGTAAAAGATGCTGGAATGATAGCGTTCATAAGTGTTTCTGGACTCAAAGATGAAGAAGACCACAAGATTATTGTCGATGCACTTAAAGGAAAATGTATTAATTAGTAAATAATATTTTAACTGTTTTTTTTAAAAAATAAAATCATGAATATAAAGAAATTATTAAAGGTATTAGCAGCCTTATTCCTCATAGGAGTTGTGGCACTTACAGCGGTGTATTTTATGAATGATGAGAGTTTACCCAAGGGAAAACAAGGAGCTGAAGCAGATGCTTTAGCCACAAAAATGCTCAAATCATTAAACTATGAAGCCTATAAAAATACCCGTTTTATAGAATGGAGCTTTAGAGGAAAACATTTTTATAAATGGGACAAACAGGAAGACATTGTAGAAGTATCTTGGGATGCAAACAAAGTAACCTTACACACTAAAAACCCCGAAAGAAGCAGTGTTTTAGTTGATGGAGAAAAAGTAGAAAACAAAGAACTACTCCAAAATGCAATCGATTATTTTAATAATGACAGTTTTTGGCTAATAGCCCCTTACAAAGTTTTTGAAAGCGGAATAGAAAGAAGAATAGTACTGCACGAAGGAAAAGAAGCCTTGTTAATTACATATACTACCGGAGGTTCGACCCCAGGAGATTCTTATTTGTGGATTTTAGACGATAACGGAATGCCTGTAAGCTATAAAATGTGGGTTTCTATAATTCCAACTGGAGGTATAGAAGCAACTTGGAGCGATTGGACCACTACAAAATCTGGTGCCCTATTACCTACAAAACATGAAATGCCCGTTGGTGTACTCGATATGGGAGATGTAAAAGGATATAACTAAACACATCAAATACAAAACAGTATAATTGTAGCTAAAATTACCTTAAATTAACACCTTTCTTGAATACAAACATTTTACATACCAACGTTCAGAACTACATAAATAACAATCTAAACACCAATATAGAACAATTGATTTTTAAAGGAAGTCCGTTTGAAGGAGTTTCAATTCAAGAATTGGTAAATCAAATTATCGCAAAACAAAAATCAGCAAAAAAATTACCCACTTGGTTCAATACAGAAAACATCTATTATCCGCCAAAAGTAAGTATCGAGCAAACCTCGTCAGAAATAACAGCCGCCTACAAATCGAAATTAGTCTCTGGAGACTCTATTATTGACATTACTGGCGGTTTTGGGGTAGATTGTTATGAATTTGCCAAACAGTTTAAAAAAGTAGTTCATTGTGAGATAAATAAAGAATTATCAGAAATAGTTTCTCATAACTATGAACAAATGAAAGTACCAACTATTAAAACAATAGCGATAGATGGATTGGAATATTTAAAAAATACTTCTGAAAAATTTGACTGTATTTATATCGACCCATCTAGAAGAAATGACCAAAAAGGAAAAGTATTTTTATTAAAAGATTGTTTGCCTAATGTACCTGAAAATTTAGATTTTTTATTTGAAAAATCAGATACTATCCTAATAAAAAACTCACCTATTTTAGATATTACATCTACTATAAAAGAACTAAAATTCGTTAAAGAAATACATATAATTGCAGTTTATAATGAAGTAAAAGAGCTTCTTTTTATCTTGAAAAAAGGATTTAAAGATGTTGTTGAAATAAAAACAGTTAACATACTAAAAAACAACACTGAAGAATTTTATTTTTCACGAGAGAAAACCTTGGATTTTGAATATTCACTTCCTCAAAACTATCTCTATGAACCCAATGCTGCCATTTTAAAATCAGGCGGGTTTGATGAAGTTGCGAGTCAATTAGAAGTGTATAAATTACATCGACACTCTCACCTATATACTTCCAAAAATTTCATAGAAAACTTTCCTGGTAGAAGTTTTACAATAATGAATGTATATACTTACCACAAGAAAAAAATCAAAAAACAAATTACTACTTCCAAAGCAAATATTACCACTCGCAATTTTCCAAAGACAGTGGCTCAAATAAGAAAAGAAACTAAAATAAAAGATGGTGGTGACGATTACTTATTTTTTACGACAAACATTGATAATGAGCTCGTTATTATTCACTGTAAAAAAACATACTAATTTATATACTACCTACCATACTTTACCGTTTAAAATATATCGTTTGACAAAGTACATTTTGTCATTTAGGGGAGATAAAATGTATTGAAAGCCTTGATTTTTATTATCAAGGCTTTTATTTTACCTTTTTGTCTACATTTGTTGATAATATGAAACAAACACATACTTACCAAGCCGTAAAGCTGTCAGACAAATCTTCAAAAAAATTGAAGACACTCTTGTGTTAGAAGCTCCATTGCAAATAAACATTAACAACACACCCTACACGGTTGTAATGAGAACTCCTGGCGATGACAAAGAGTTAATTAGAGGTTTATTGTATGCTGAAGACATTTATAAAAAGCAAAAAAATATCAGTATCGAAGTAGTAAAAAGTGAAAAAGACTTTTCTACCATACTAAATGTCACAATTCCACTAAATGAATTAGGTAGCGGATATCTAAACAAGCGAACACTTTTATCTGTTTCTTCTTGCGGAATTTGCGGAAAACAAGAACTAAAAGACCTAAATGTAAAAGGAAGTACCCTTTCGTATAATCAAAATAAAAAACTGAATTCAGTTCTTGAATCGGTACCCAATATGTTTTTAACAATGAAAAAAAGACAATATGTATTTGAAAAAACTGGAGGAAGCCATGCGTGTGCCATTTTTAATGAACGTCAAGAACTACTCACCATCAAAGAAGATATTGGTCGCCATAATGCTGTAGACAAATGTGTAGGTGATTTGATACAGCAAAAAAAACTGAAAGAATCTCGTTACATGCTGGTAAGTGGCAGAGTCTCTTACGAAATAGTATCAAAAGCCTTTTTAGCTAAAATACCTGTCATAGTAGCAGTTTCTGCTTGCTCTTCTTTAGCTGTCGATTTTGCAAAAGAATTTGGTATCGCCCTTATTGGCTTTAGTAGAGAGGCGAACATGACCATTTATTCAAATCTAGAAGCGATTACATAAAAAGTATAAAACGTAATAACTCATGAAGTTATTTTAACAAAAACTTAAGAATTAAAAAAGATTTGTATTTTAGTGTTTTTATAATTATTAACTAATCCACATACGTATGCCTTTTATAGAAGAAGAGAAGTTTAAGTTAATGCAACAAGACTTAGACAACGCCAAATTAAAAAGAGAAGTAGCAGAAAGCGAATTAAGTAGTGCGCAAGAAAAACTTGCTGCAGTTAAGAGAAATTCGAAAGTACTGCCAATGGTCTTAGGAATTTTATTGGGGCTTGCCCTTGGAGCTACGTACTATTTTTACACTAATGGAAGCAGTTCTGTAAATGATATAGATATCGAAAAGGTAAAAAAAGAAGAAGCTTTTAGAGTTATCGACAGTATTAGTAGAGCTGAGGCTAGAGCCATGAGAAATAATAGTAACTCTTCTGATATAGATGTAGATACCGTTACTGATGAACTAACAGAAAATATTGAAGGAAAAACTATATATTCAGTACAAATAGGTGTGTTATCTGAAAATAATTACCCATTACTTTCTTCAGAAGTTATTCCTTCGACAGTTACTGCTAACAATGGATATTTCAAATACTCATTAGGCTTATTTTCTACCATAGAAGAAGCTAAAGATTTGCAAAAAGAATTAGTTAAATTAGGATTTAAAGATGCTTTCGTAGCCTCTTATGTAAATGGAGAACGTCAAAAAATACACAACTAATCTAAAATTAATGTTTCAAATTACTTTTAATAGAGCACTCATAGTAAGTTTATTTATGAGTGTTCATTTTTTTTATGCACAAACAAGCGAAATTCCTGAAAGAAAAACACAACTAGGCTTTGGGCAACTAGATTTTTTATCTATAAAAATGCCTGATGGAGAACAGAATATGGATTATACTGGGGTTCACTACAACTTAAAACTAACTGATTGGAGTTATGCAGGAGTTGGTTTATATGGTGCAGTTGGTGGTATTCGAGGTGGTTTCTTTACCTTAGGTGTAAATGCAGGAATCCAACAAAAAATTACCGATAAGCTTTTTGTAGATGCTGGACTTCATTTTGGTGGCGGTGGTGGTGCTTCTGCACCAGATGGTGGAGGCGCCTTTATACTCCCCCACTTAAACTTAGGCTATGATTTTAAACATTTTTCTGCAACGGCTGGGTATAGCTATATTAACTTTTTTGACGGTGGCGAAATTAAGAGCAGTCAAATCAATGTAGCTGTACAAATTCCATTGTCATTTGAAGCAGCTAGTTTTAAAGAGAGAGAAAACTCATTTTCAGTTGAAGATCTAAAAACTACATCATGGAATGCCTTAAGTAATAGAATTTCGTTACTAATGCATTTAAACAATGCACATGTTACTAAAGGTTCTTATGAAGGTAATACCATACGTTTAGCAGGGTTTGAATTGAACTCGTATATAGCAGATAATTTTTTCTTTTTTGTAAGAGCTGATGGTGCTTATCACGGAATTAAAGCAGGTTATATGGACGTGTTCTTAGGAGGTGGCTATCATTTGTCAATGAATAAAAATCGCACCAATATCTTAGCTAAGTTTGGAGTTGGAGCTGGCGGTGGTGGTGGCGTAGACACCCAAGGAGGTTTTCTAATTTATCCAGATATTTCTTTAGAACAAAAACTATTTGGTAAAGTATATGCTTCTATAAATAAAGGATATTTAATGAGTCCTAATTCACATTTTGTTTCTTCTACTTTTGGTCTTGGATTAAAATATTATGTAGATAAAGACGGAATTTTAGCTGAAAAAAATGAATTTTCAACAGGAAAATTTAAAGGTTTTGAAACCATTCTAAAGCAAGATTTGTATCTAGATGCTGCCAGAGACGGAGGATTTAATCAGAATATGCACCAAATATCGTTACAGCTAAATTTCTTTCTAAATAAATACGTGTATGCTGCTGGACAAACATCTTTTGCTAATTTTGGTGACGCAGGAGCTTATGCAGAAGGAATTGTTGGATTGGGAGTTCAAACCAATGAATTTTTCAATAACACAACTTCTATTTTTGCCCAATTCTTAGGAGGTGCAGCAGGTGGTGGTGGTATTAGCACAGGTCAAGGATTAATTGTAAAACCCAGTATAGGAATCAACTATAAACTAACAGAAAGCTTGAGTTTAAGAGCTGGTGCTGGTTATGTAAAAGCAAGAGGAGGTAATTTAAGTAATACATACGCAAATTTAGGTATGTCGTATCGTTTTTCTTTTCTAAATATGAAATAGCGCAATTTTAAAAACTGAGATAGAGAACGCTTTTGTAAGCTATCCACCCCATCTTTAGAAAGAAGAGTAACTTTTCAGTTATTAGAAGATGCATACCTAAGAAAAACCTATTTCGAAAATTCTATGTAGGCTTACCGAAAAATAGGATAGTTGTAAATTCGAATTTACTGACATTAATCAACCAAATAAAATCAATTTTAACCTGTAGACATATTTCAGGACTAGACTGTGGTGTTAACGGAGCATACCGTGATAGCTGCGACCCATTTTTGTGATATAAAAACCGTTCCTACTCTAAAAAGTAACTTTTATAACGTAAATAGTCGAGCTTATGGGATTCCGTAAGATTGTATGGGGTTAATGTTTTAGATTCGCAAGAGTTGTAAGAACAACTCGATTTTTATAATTAATTAACAAATAGCAATAACTCTTTAATAACTTTATTTTTTATAAAGCATTGGTTTTGATATATTTGATAGCGTATAATCATTGTTAAATTTTAGTTTATCCCATGTTTTTATCGGGATAACAAAACTAAAGTTTGGTATAAAACGAGTTGGCAATAATAAGAAATAAAATGAATGAAATGAAAATATTTATAGGCTCTTCATCAGAAAATAATGACACACTAGATGAAATAGCTCAAATGATAGAGAGTATTGGGCACGAACCTATTCCTTGGACTAAGCCAGGTCTTTTTTTAGCAGGTTCTTATACAGCTAATCGCCTTTTAGAAATAGCACAAGACGAAGTTGATGCTGCTATAATGCTATTTTCACCTGATGACAAGGTATGGTACCGAGGAAGTGAAAAATCCCAACCAAGAGACAATGTATTATTTGAACACGGTTTATTTTCTGGTGTTTTGGGTTTAGATAAGGCTATAATTGTTATTAGCGGTAGTAAATCTAAAATTCCATCAGACTTAAATGGTTTATCATTCGTCAATTTCAATCGTAGAAGTAGTTCCAAAATTGAACTTAAGGCTTGGATAAAAAGTATAAACAAGCCTAAAATTAAATTTCAAGATAAAAACATCAACACAGATAATATTGATTTTAAATATTTTATGGAATACCAAGAAGATATGAGAAAATCAGTATTAGATTTTATTTCTGAATTGTATTGGAATTATGATTTAGAAGAGGGCGGTCTAGAAGAATATGTAATACTAGTATTAACGAAATTTATCAATCAATTTATAGGGATTAATGACGCTAGATTTACTTTAAGACAATATAACCCTTCCACAGATTCAATGGAATCACTTATATCAACAAGGCAAGATGCAATCCCAGGCGCAATTCCAATGAATTTTAAAAATTTAATAACGGAATCTGCTAAAAGAGACAAACCGTTAATTTACTCGGAAAATAAAGAATTTCATTATACTTCTAAAAATAAGAGTATTGACAAAGGTATATATCACGACTATGTAACATATTGCTTGTTAGAAACCGAAAATAACGAACCAATGTTTAGTATTTGTCTTGATGTCAAAAATCCGATACCAATAAATAGGATGAAAGCTATGGTACATTCATTGATTTTTGAAATTATATGCATACCAATTATTGAAAAAATATTATTAGAAATTGACAAAACAGAATAATAATGACAAGAATTAAAAAAAGAATAGAACTCAGAAATTACACACTTCAACCCGAACGAGAGGAAAGAATATATGTTCGACCTAATTTTGGTGTTACTTTCAAACAAAAAGGGAAACCAAATACTCGCTTTTTTAGGGGAGATGGAAACACTAAGTTATCTGAAATTGCAACAGTGATTAAAGATACCGACTGTACCATATCTCAACATAAAATCAATCAAATAGTTGAAATTATTGAGAAGTAAATTACTACTGCCAACATTGGTAGCTGATGCACAACCCCTAAATTTTAAAAAATGGAATTCATTTTAAAGCTATGTAAGGGTTGTATTTTGAACGAAGCCAAAATTTTAACTCCTTATTTTGCTTTTTTCTGAGCTTAAAACGAAATTTATTAAGTGATATCGTACGTTTTTTAACCAAAACACAAAAGCAACCGCTTTGGTCTCAGTTTTAGTAGTTGTACCCAAGAATTTTAATAGTTTTTTAATGTTGTATGCAGCCCCCGCCATGAGCATGCACTTATTCGCCCCACCGATACCCCTAACATTGACTTTTCTTAATGTGAGAGATCCAAAAACGGGTGCTACCGTGCTTTACCGTTTGGTTTTTATGTAGCCTCCCTGTAGACGGCTTACCTAGGCATGTTGCACTCATTCTGGGTGAGGTAATAGGTGATTTATATATACTAGTATAACATGGAAATCGCTCGTTCATTGGAAAGAATAAAATCGTATATTAGGGTTGTGCAACAGGCACAATGGGTATAAAACATAGCTAACGTGAGTTCGGGATAGTTTATCCTATTCTTTGTAAGTTATCGATATTGATATTAGGTTTAGTTGGATAAAACGAATAAGCGATTAACCCTGCGACTAAATTTAAGATAAAGTTATCGAAGCTTCTGTGTCTTGTATGCTCTATTTGACATACGTTTTTCAAAATATCATTTACACTTTCAATAACAGCCCTTTTTCTAAGCATAATTTTATCATAGATATGCATAAGAGTATTTTTCATATTCTTTCTAATTTTTGTAACCAAATGTATTCCATCTACAAAAAGCTGTTCAAACAGTTCTTTACCTACATACCCTCTGTCGGCAAATATTTTTCCGAACACACGATTATGAAAGGCTTTATCTTTAAGTGGTTGCCTGTCATCTATATTACCTTGCGTAATTAAAAAGTCAACGATATCGCCCTTTTCATTGATAATAATATGAAGTTTAAAACCAAAGAACCACCCCATGGTTCCTTTCCCTTTTTTTGCGGTGTTTTTAAAAACTTTGTTCTGCTTTTCTCTTTTATAATGACATACTTTAATAGTGGTAGAATCTAAAAAGGAGATCCCTGTACATTGACCTAAACAGTGCATTTGAAGAAACAGTATCATAGGCACTGAACAACGCTTTTTCAATTCAACAAATCGGTTATAGGAAACTAAATCTGGAAATTCTTTTGACAAGTGTTTGCTAACATATTCGATATAAAAGTGTTTAAAACACCTAAAACCACTAAAATGGAAAAGCACCATAATTGTGATTATTTCACTTTGGGTGAGTTTAGGCTTTCTTCGTCTAACTATCTTTGAACAGGTTTCTAAAGCATTTTTATCAATAACTTGATTAATTTCGGTACAAAAATCATCAATTAAACAGAAAAATTCAGTAATTTTAAAATCAGAAATCATAGTGGAAAATTTAGTTATACAATTAAAAATCAGCACTTTAATTTACTAAATTTTTCGCTTTTTTTCGTGTAATTAAAAAACTTTTTTATCCCGAACTCACGTTAGCTAATAAATGCTTAACCGAAAGGTTTGTGTATTTTTAGAAAGTCCACCAAATATAAAATTTGGCGTTTACAAAAAATGATAAAAGCAAAATATTTATATTCGGCTTAGTACCAATCCGAAACGTATCGCTTATCACCTGCCCTAAGTTTCTTATACGAGACGTTGGCAAACATTTAAAATGAATAGAATAATAATCATATTTTTAGTAATTTTCACAAGCTGTTCAGATAAAAAAGAGTTTGAAAAGCCTATCCGAATTAGTCCGCCAATAATTGAATTTGACAAAGGGCGAATTCCGAAAATTGCGCTTAAAGAATACTATTTTCACGAAAATGATAGTTCTAAATTAAATCTTCAAAAAATAACCAAATTTTACTCTGTCAATCAAATAGCATCCGAATCACATTTATTGACTTCTTCGAGTACTGAAAAAGGAAGAAAGATTTTTTATGATTACAAAGACTCTTTATTGGTTCAAAAAAGAACTGTAAACGAAAAAAAAGATAGTACAAAAGTTGTCTACTCCTATAACAATAGAAATCAATTAATCAAACGAGAATATTTTACTTTTAAGAAAAGATTACGTCCAGAAATAATTGAAAAACAAAGAGAAAGCACAGATTGTATAATTAGCGAGACAGATTATGAAGAAAATAGAAGTTGGGATAAAATAAGCGAAATTGACTTTTCCTATGATTCAATTGATCGAAAGACTCAATATTATGCACCTAATTTACATTGGGATAATCAGAATAAATATAAATGGTTCTACGACGAAAAAGGGAATATTAAGATTAAAGAATCTTGGAATCATAATGAATTAATTTGGACAGAAAATTATTCTTATGAAAATAATGAATATAGTTTTACTCGAAATTGGAATAATGAGGACACTCAAAAGGAATTTAAATTTTTCGTCTACAAAAATAAATTTGGACAAAAAATTAAAGAAGTTACTATGAAAAATGACTCAATTCAGCAGAGCAAAAAAACTTATGAATATTATAAAAACGGAATGATAAAAAGGAAAGTCGTTTATGGAGAAAGTGACAAACGACTGACAACATATATTTACAAAAAATAAAAACGATTTGCCAACACCATATATAATTTATTGCTAGTTCGAGCTTGCTTACTAAAATCCTCGCGGATTTTCTATTCGGTTTGTATTTGCTAAATTAGGTGCTTAAACACGCAACTAATCTTATACATCAACGTTGGCAACAAGCTGAAAAAACCGAGAATGGAAACAAAATCAATCGAACAATTAGAAAAAGATGTCTGGAAAAATCATTCCGAATTTCCTACTGATATGGTTGAGAAATGTTATCGTTATCGGAAAATAAGTATTGCAGAATTGACCAACGTACAAATAAGACTTCTGATTTCTCAAAAAATCGGAGTTGAATATTTAATCGGAATCGCACTCGAAAAACTCGAGCGGAACATTTTAACAGAATGTGATTTTTATGAAGGAGATTTACTTATTGCAGTCTCAGGTTTACCGGCTGAATTTTGGAGTAAAAACAAGACTGAATTCCTGACTTTTAAAAACCTTGTTAAGCAGAATTCAGAATTGATAAAAAACGAGCTTGGAGAGAAAAAACTTGACAAACTAATAAACCGAATTGAAAATGGGATATAAAAACGTTTGTTTCGATTGCAGAAAGGCATTTAATCAAGGGACAGATTTGAAAAATATTCGTGAATCTAAATGTCCTGAATGTGGTATTTTAATGACTCAAGTCACTCATAGATTTAGACCACCAAAACAAAATGAAATTAAGAAATGGAATGTGGCTAAATTTTTAATGGAAAAAGGATTTTTATATGAACACGTTTATAAACGAATTTACCAAGTCAGAGGACTAACAGTTTTAGAAAATTATGCGACTTATCCAGAAAATATGAGAGATGCAAAAGAATTTGTGGAGAAATATAAAGAACAAGCAGTTAATGAATAAAAGCCAGTTGCCAACACCGGTAGCTTATGCACAACCCCAAAATTTTAAAAAAAAATGGAATTCATTTTAAAGCTATGTAAGGGCTTTATTTAGAACGAAGCCAAAATTTTAACTCCCTTTTTTGCTTTTTTCTGAGCTTAAAACGAAATTTATTAAGTGATATCGTACGTTTTAACCAAAACACAAAAGCAACCGCTTTGGCCTCAGTTTTAGTAGGTGTACCAAAGAATTTTAATAGTTTTTTAATGTTATAAGCCGCCCCAGCCATGAGCATGCACTTATTCGCCCCATTGATACCCCTAACATTAACTTTGCGCAAGCCCATATACTGTGTGAGGGTGCCAAAAACGGGTGCTACCGTGCTTTGCCGTTTGGCTTTCATATAGCGTCCCTGTCGACTGTTTATCCGAGCGATGTTGCTCATACTGGGTGGGGGTAATAGGTGAATGATATACACTAATATAACATGAAAATCGCTCGTTTGTTGAAAAAAATAAAATCGTATATTGGAGTTGTGCAACAGGCACACTGGCTAAATCTCATTACGTCTGACCTTTCGCTCCGCTAAGGTCATGATGGCTGACCTGCGGTCAGCAGAGATTTTGCTATCTTTGAGTTTTACGTAACGAGGCTTAGCCTCACCGTTATCTACAAGCACAAATATGACAATAGAAATTAAAAAACCTCTCAGAATTGAAAAGATAAAAACTCTTTTAGAAAAAAATGAGAGAATACTATTTGTCTTGAATAATGGAAGTTTTAATAGAGATTATATAGTAAAACTTCAAAAAGAACTTTCTAGCTACGTGGTTAGTGAAATTAATTGGATTAATAAACTAGTTATTGTTCCTAGTATATCCACGAAGACTGTATTGGAAAATTTAAACAAGTTTTATCAATGTATTGAGCTATTTGATAAAACGGCTCATTCACTTATGAATTTGATGGCAGAAACATTTGACATTGACCTTAATAATTCAAGTGAGATATATGATTTAAAGAAAAACAGAAGTGAAAAGCAAAGAGGTCAAATAAATGATGAATGGAAATATTATTTTCACGGAAAAGGATGCTCATTTACAAATATAATCACTGAACAGTTTTTAGATGTCCAAATTATAAACGGACTCGAATTTGGAGAATTAGATGCTTATTATTTGTTGAAATTTATACAAACAACAGAGTCTTTAAAAGAGATGAGTTTAATTTTAAATGATGAATCAAATAATATGCAAAAAGTAATTGAGATATTGAGAATAAATGATTATTTGATACAGTTATCGGACGAAAATACTGGCAGACTGATAATAAATCGGAATAAAAAGCCAGTAGATAACACTATATATAGCAAATAGGGCGATTAGTTATTAATCTAAAAGTTTTTGTCTATTTGCAAAGTCGCCAAATCTTTTGATTTGGTATTCAATGAGAAAAAATTAAAACAAAATGTAAAAGATTTGGCTTATGGCTAAACCGAAAATAATCTCTTGTTTTCTACCCTACTCGCCATATATTTAACGTTAGCAACAATTTAAGACAAACAACATTGAAAAAATTTATACTTATTATTCTAATCTCATTTTGTTATAAGACATATGGTCAAATAATAAATGACGAATCTTATTTGGATTTAGATTTTCTAAAATTCAAAACGGAACTTATCAATTGCGTAATACAAAAAGACACTTTGCAACTAAAAAAGTTTTTAGCGGAAAGAGTTTATGAAAGCAAAGATACTTGTGGATATCCGGGTTGTACAAAAGAAGAATTGATAAACTACTATTTTACGGATTTGGCTGATGAGTCTTGGAACGATATGCTAACTTTATTGAGGTTTGGGTTTACTCGCAAAGTTGATGAAAATACCGATTGGATTGTGCCGCACGAAAAAGTAGTTTTTCAAGCACCATCTTATTTAAAAAATGTGGATACGGAAAATGAACTTTTGATATTAGCAGAAAATGTAAATATTCGAGAGAAACCAAGTTTAAATTCAGAAATTATTCGAACAACATCTTACGAGAAATTTAAATGTGATTGCAGTATTGTGACAATGACAAAAACAACTTATCAAACTGTAGACGGAATAAACTGGATTGAAATAAAACTTGACGACAATAATGTAGGATATGTTGCTTCAAAGTTTACATCATACGAAGTGATTAAAGAAATGACAATAGCAAAAGTCGAAGGAAAATGGAAAATTATATCTTGGTTTCAAGCACCAGGTTGCTGATGAAAACTGTTGCTAACAACGGTAGCTGATGCACAACCCCAAAAATTTAAAAAAATGGAATTCATTTTAACGCTATGTAAGGGCTTTATTTAGAACTAAAACAAAATTTTTAACTCCTGATTCTGTTCTTTTAGAAAGCTTAAATGAATAATAACATGAACTTAATTTAACCTAAAACCTATCTAAAAGACGGGGGGATGTTCAAAACCAATTCAATAGTTAGAACTTCCTATTTTTCAGAGTCTGTTGCTTTTCTATTTTTATCAATACTTATATTAAAACCAACTAAAATACGCCACCTGTTAAATAGTATTTTCGATTTGGTTGTTTCAGAATTATGTGTTTCATTAGGAAACTTAAGAGGCCGAACAAACCCTGCTCTACCCGAAGAAAATATTCCTCCTAACACAACATCAACTGTTTTAATAGAAAAATCAAGTCCAAGTCCGTAGTGATGAAAGTTTGCCCTGTAGTTAATATCTTCATTTTGTTTATTCATTAAATCAAACAAAGAAGCATTCGATTTAAAAGGAGAAAAATCTGTCGAATAACTTGCATAGGCATTCATTTTTTGGCTCATATAAATTTCTGCTCCTATACCATAATTAATAACACTTGTTAATTCTTCATTGAAATACAGTTTTGGTAAGGGACTAAATTCACTATTAAGTTCTGGTATTTTAATACGATCATACATTTTCTCAGCCTTGTTCCAGCTCATATTTAAGTGCAGTAAATTTTTTTAATTCTTATTCCACTTCCAATTTGTATACCAAGTGGGTATTTCCTTTTTGCATTCAAGTCATTAAATCTATTGGCAGAAAATCTGTCTTTTGCTGAATCGAATCCGGATAAAAATTCTTCTTGGTTAAAATTACCCTCACCAATTAATTCCATATAAGGCACATTGATATTAAGACCGAAACTTACCTTCGGAAAGGTATATGAGAATCCTACTTTACCCAAAAAACCATATGATTTTTGAAGAAACCCTATTTTACTTCTATACAAAGCCACCGATGAATCTTCTGTGATGGCAGAATATTCTATATTATTGTTTCCGCTGTATTCATAAGCTGAAAAATATACCGATACCCCCACACTAAATCTTTCTGTAAGTTTAGTAGCCCAAGAACCACCGTACCATTCTTCTCTTATTTTACTACCAATTGAAACGGTTCCTGTATACCTATCTATACCCAATAATCGTAACCCTTTATCGGCATTTTGAAGTCCCGTACGATAGGTAGTAGAAATATCAGATCTATTTTTAGACAATAGCGAATATGCGAAATAGTGATTGTCTAAATTTTTTAGTTGGAAAGTTCCTGCCACCATCTGCGGAAGTCCTGAAAATTCAGAGCTTTTTAAGGTTTTTCCACTGTTTACAAAATCTTCAATTTTAGTAACATTCAATTGGTATATTTTTCCATTAACACTAAAAAGCGGTTCTGTAATGG
The DNA here is from genome assembly GCF_029853675.1 of Tenacibaculum tangerinum. Classification (NCBI taxonomy): domain Bacteria; kingdom Pseudomonadati; phylum Bacteroidota; class Flavobacteriia; order Flavobacteriales; family Flavobacteriaceae; genus Tenacibaculum; species Tenacibaculum tangerinum. Next base: position 741,335 of record NZ_CP122539.1, read on the forward strand.
TGGTTAACCTTGCGGGGTTGTAATACGTTGCTCCTAAATCACTAACACTACCCGTTACATTACCGTTTAATACGATTGATTTATCTCCGAAATTTTCGTATTTATAGTTTTGCTGTCCAAAAAAAACAGCGGAATTCACTAAAACAAATAATAGTATATGTATATGAAATCTAAACATTCACTGCAATTAGAAAGATTTTGCTAGACCTACACCAAATTGAAGCGATCCGTAATTATCAAAACGAAAGTCATAGCCCAATGAAGCTATAAATTCCCAATTATTTTTAATTTCCAACCCATACTCAACATCTACTCTTAACAAACCTAAACTTTCGATCGTATCTATATCTACACCGCCACCAAACATGAATGTAAAATGTTCTCCTGACTTAAACCCTACCATTAAAGCTGGTGCTCAAGGTCGTTCTCGCTCTATGGTTTTTTCTCCTGATTCTTCAACTATAAACTGTTCGTTAATAAAGTCTGTATGCAGTCCTAACATCCATTTCTCATTAAAATGGTAATTATAAAAAAGAGTAAAAGAAGGTAAAGACAATCTATTCTTACCTAATTCTATTGCTTTATGCTTTAGGTGGGTATGTGCCAACAATAAACCTATTTGATGTCTTTTAACTGTTGTATGAGCATCTTCTTCCTGTGCTTGCAAAGAAAAAGCTACCAGTAACAAAAGCAGCAAGGTGTAGGTATATCGTTTTTTGTTCATTAAACTTACTATTATTTTGTTAGTATTGTACTAATATTAGGGTGTAACTTTAGTAAAGATAGCTTCTTTTCGTTTTTATTTTCAATAAAATTAAGGTTTTTATCATTACGGTTCAAATTTGATTTTATACCCACAAAAGCCAACCACCTGTTTAAAGTTATTATTTACGTTAAAATTCCAATCGTTTCTCTCTAATAAAAGGGAAGTATTTTCTATTTTTGTGTCTTTCAACACAACAACAAAACATGAACTTAACAGAATTAAACGCCATCTCTCCTATCGATGGTAGGTACCGTAACAAAGTAGCGAGCTTAGCCAACTACTTTTCAGAAGAAGCCTTAATAAAATACCGTGTAAAAGTAGAAATTGAATACTTTATTGCTTTGTGTGAAATTCCCTTACCACAATTAGCCGATTTCGATAAAGATACATACGGTGATTTACGCAATATTTACACCACTTTTTCTGCGGATGATGCACTTCGAATCAAAGACATTGAAAGTGTTACCAATCACGATGTAAAAGCTGTTGAGTACTTTATAAAAGAACAATTTGACGCTTTAAATTTACAGAAATACAAAGAGTTTATTCACTTCGGATTAACGTCTCAAGATATTAACAACACTGCGATTCCATTATCTATCAAAGATGCGATGGAAGAAGTGTACTACCCAACTTTAGATACCTTAGTTTGTAAATTAGCAGACTTATCTGAAGAATGGGAAAACGTACCCATGCTTGCAAGAACACATGGACAGCCTGCCTCTCCTACTCGTTTAGGAAAAGAGTTTTTTGTGTTTGTAGAGCGAATTAACAACCAAGTTATTCATATACAACATACACCGCATGCAGCTAAATTTGGGGGAGCTACGGGAAATTATAACGCACATAAAGTAGCGTACCCTGATATTGACTGGAAAAACTTCGGAACTCATTCTCGTAGAGGAAGTATTAGGATTACACCACTCCTTCCCTACTACGCAGATTGAACACTACGACCACATGGCAGCTTTGTATGATGGATTGAAACGTGTAAACACCATTTTAATTGATTTAGATCGCGATGTTTGGACCTATGTTTCGAACGATTATTTTAAGCAAAAAATTAAAAAAGGAGAAGTAGGATCTTCAGCGATGCCTCATAAAGTGAATCCGATTGATTTTGAAAACTCTGAAGGAAATTTAGGAATTGCCAATGCCATTTTTGAGCATTTAGCAGCTAAATTACCCATATCGAGATTACAACGTGATTTAACCGATAGTACGGTATTGCGTAATGTTGGAGTTCCTTTTGGGCATACCCTAATTGGTTTTGCCTCTACGTTAAAAGGATTGAACAAGTTATTGTTAAATGAAGCTAAATTTGCCGAAGATTTAGAAAACAACTGGGCAGTAGTGGCAGAAGCTATTCAAACCATTTTGCGTCGCGAAGCCTATCCAAATCCGTATGAAGCTTTAAAGGGCTTAACACGTACCAATGAAAAAATCAATAAAGATGCTATCGCTAATTTTATTGATACATTAGACGTTTCAGAAGCAATAAAAAACGAATTAAAACAAATTACACCATCTAATTACACGGGTATATAATGAGATATGTAGCTACTTTTTTAGTTTTATTTTTAATTAGTTCGTGCGCCCCAGAGCAAAAGGGAGATCCGACTCGTTTTGTTCACGGAACGTTTGAAATTCCTGCTGGTGAAAACTACGGAAAAACCACAATTGTACGAAAAGACAGTTTGCAAATTGAAGAATATATTAAAAAAATAAGTATTTCAACCGATAGTTTAGTGACTGAAAAAGAAGTAAAACATATCGATACACTTTATATCACATGGAAAAATAACTTTGCATATACCTTGCAAATGAAAAATCCGAAAAACGATTTAGATAAAGATCCTATATTTGTTCAAATAACCAAAGTAACAGATAGTTCATACAATTTTACAGCGAGAATTGGATACTCTAAATTCACACAAAAAGGAACCGTTTATAAAATAAAATAACTATGGAGATTTTTTTACAAGCAGACACATGGGTAGCATTACTAACCTTAACATTTTTAGAAGTAGTTTTAGGTATTGATAATATTATATTTATCTCAATTGCTTCTAACAAACTACCTGAACATCAACAGAAAAAAGCGACCAGAATAGGGCTTCTACTGGCGATGGTTTTTAGAATTCTATTATTGTTAGGAGTTTCTTACTTAATTGGTATGAAAGACCCAATATGGAATATCGAGTTGTCGTGGATTTCAGCAGGTATTACTGGGCAAAGCTTAATTTTAATTGCTGGAGGTATCTTTTTATTATATAAAAGTACCAGTGAAATACATCATAAAGTTGAAGGAAGAGAAGAAGCAGCATCTTCAGACACTCCTAAGAAGAGTAGTACTATGTTAAATGTAATCACACAAATTGTACTTATTGATATTGTTTTTTCTTTTGACTCTGTACTAACTGCTGTGGGTATGACTAACGGTATTGAAGGTGCTTTAACAATTATGATCATTGCGGTAATTGTTTCTATTTTAATTATGTTAGCTTTTGCCACTCCTATTAGTAATTTTGTCAATAAACATCCAACAATTCAAATGTTGGCCTTATCGTTTTTAATTTTAATCGGTTTTATGTTGGTTACCGAAGGAGCACATTTATCGCACACTGTAATTTTCGGACAATCGGTTGGTGCCATTCCTAAAGGATATTTATATTTTGCCATCGCCTTTTCTTTAGGTGTTGAAATGCTAAACATGAAAATACGTGGTAGTGGTAATTCTGGTAAAAAAAGCTAAAGCATTGTTATTATACCAAGTAACTAGCAAAGGTTATAATAGAATGATACATGTGGTAATTTGTTAAAGTTTATTTCTATATTTGTCACTTAGGTGTAGTGTTAAAATTTAAAAAACATATAATTCTCTTTAGTGCTTTTGTATTACTCGCTCCGTCGATGGTACAATTGGCTCATGTTTTTGAAAAACATGAGCATACGATTTGTGTTTCTAAAAACGATCATCACTTTCATGAAAGTGATATAGACTGTGATCAACTACACTATCAATTTAAGTTTTTTTCTCAAAGATTAGCACAAGATTTTGAGGTAATTGTTCCCGCTTTTTTCAAGGCTACTTTTAGCTTAAAATCACAAATTGCATCAGTATACCATAACTCAAAGAAACTTTCAAGAGCCCCTCCAAATAGTTTTTATTAATATCAAATTAATTAAAAAACTAAAATTTTTAAATTTAATGAAATTAAAACGTAGTATTTTGATTTTCATATTATTACTATCTTTTAGCACAGTAGAAAGTCAAAATTGCGAATACACATTTTCTGGATTAGTAGAAGATTTCCATGATAAATCACCTATAATAGGAGCCACCGTTTTTATTAAAAATCAAAACAAATATGCGGTGACTAACTCTGAAGGAAAATTTTCAATTCCTAATGTGTGTTCGGGTAATAGTACCATTGAAGTTTCTCACGTAGCTTGTGAACCTCAAACTTTTGAGTTGAATGTTTCAAGTAATATCTTTAAGATAATAGACTTAGAGCACCACGAAGAAGAGCTAAAAGAAATTCACATAAAAGGGGCAACAGGTTTAAAAACCAAAACAGCTCAAGAAACGTTGTTAAAAACAAAAACGTTAGAGAAATTTAGCGGTGGTAGCTTAGGTGATGCTATAAAAAGCATATCGGGAGTATCTTCAATTAATACAGGTAATAACATTGTAAAGCCTGTTATTAATGGGCTAAATGGTAGTAGAGTTCTTATCTCTTTTAATAATGTAAGACTCCACGACCAAGAATGGGGTGTTGAACATGCTCCTAACATTGATGTGAATGCCGCACAATCTATATCGGTTATCAAAGGGGCAAATGCTTTGCAATACGGAGGTGATGCTATTGGTGGTGTTGTAATTATAAACCCAACCAAAAGTAGTATCGAAAAAGATACTTTATACGGTAAAAGTATTATTTCGCAACAAACCAATGGTCGTTTATTTTCTGTAATGACAAGTTTAAATAAAAGTTACCAAAGTGGTTGGTATGTAAACGGACAAGCTTCTTTTAAAAGAGCTGGTGACTTTGAAGCTGCTAATTACAACCTTACCAATACCGGAATTAACCAAAAGGCGTTTACCATTAATACTGGTTACCGAAAGTTTGAAAAAGGTTTTGAAGCTTTTTACAGTTATTTGTCAAATGAGATAGGAATTTTAAGTGCATCTCATTTTGGTAATGTTTCCGATTTAGTTACTGCTATCGAGAGTGACAAACCTTCGATAATTAGAGACTTTAGTTACGACATTAATAACCCTAAGCAAGATGTTACTCATCAACTACTCAAAACAAATTTCTATAAACGATTTAAAGGATTTGGTATGTTGTCTTTGCAATATGACTATCAAGTTAATCACAGATTAGAATTTGACAGACGTATTGGTGATAATGCTAATTTACAAGCAGTTGATTTAAAACTCAAAACACATAGTTTTAAAACTGATTTAAAATTAGACTCAAACTTAGATCGTATTTATAAAGTTGGTATTCATGGCTTTTATGAAAACAACTTCTCAGATCCTATTACCAAAGTTAGAAGATTAATACCTGATTATGATAGGTTTAACTTCGGGGTTTATAGCATTGCTAATTTCAAATTCGATACTTTTATGTTTTCTGGTGGACTCAGATATGATGTAGAGCATATCAATGCCAAAAAGTTTTATCAGCAATCTAGATGGTATAATTTGAATTATCAAGATGATTTTAGTGATATTATCATTGATCCCGATGTGTCTGGTTCTCAGTTATTAACAAATCCGAAATTTACCTATCATAACATTTCGGCATCTCTTGGCTTAACTTATAATGTAAATAGACAAAATACATTTACGGTTAATTATGGTTTAGCAAATAGAGCCCCAAACCCTTCTGAGTTGTTTAGCGATGGACTTCATCATTCTGCTGCTCGGATAGAGTTAGGTGATTTACGTATAAAGACTGAAACTTCTAACAGATTTTCTGCTTCCTATAAATTTAATAACGAAAAATTAAATCTAGGTGTAGAAACGTTTTACAATCATATTAAAGATTTTATTTACATAGAACCAAGCGGTCAAGAAACAACCAACAGAGGAGCTTTCCCCGTTTGGTCTTATAAACAAGTTAATGCACAACTATTTGGTATTGACACCGATATACAATACGAAATAAACAATAACTTTTCAGTAAGCAACAAAAGTTCACTTTTAAAAGGAAGAGACCTTTCTGGAAACAGACCTCTACTCGACATTCCTCCTTTTAAAACCACAACTTCGCTAGTTTTTAAGAAAGAAAACTGGAATCATTTTTTCGCTTCAATAGAAAGCGAATTTAATGCTAGGCAAAACGAGTATCCTAATAATAATTTCAATGTGTTTTTACCCACCTTGAATGAATCGGTACTCGTTGATATTAGCACTCCTCCACCAGCATATCATCTATTAAATTTTTCTTCTGGATTTGAATTCAAACTATCAAAAGTACACTTAAATGTAAATGTATTTGTTGATAATGTATTGAATGAGTCTTATAGAAACTATCTCAATAGATTGCGTTTTTTTGCTGATGATTTAGGAAGAAACTTTAAAATTCAATTAAAAATTAATTATTAAAAAATACTATTATGAAACATATTAAAACACTAAGCGTATTATTCATTTTATCATTAACCATACTAGCTGCTTGCTCAAATGATGATGACCCAGTACCTGTAAACGAAGAAGAGGTAATTACAACGGTTACCATCGAATTAACAAATGGTACTGAAAAAGTAATTTTACAAAGTAGAGACTTGGATGGTGATGGTCCTAATGCTCCCGAAATACAAGGTGGTACTTTAAAAGCCAATACAACTTACAGCGGAGTAATTACATTATTAAACGAAACAGAAACACCTGCCGAAAATATTACGGATGAGGTTGCAGCTGAAGCCGATGAGCATCAATTTTTTTACAGCGCAGCCGGAATAGCCAGTACGTTTACCTATACTGGTACTAATGATTCTAATGGTAATCCTGTGGGTATTAATTTTACAGTATCTACTGAAGGTGCAGGAACTGGAGTGTATACTGTAACTTTAAGACACGAACCTAATAAATCTGCTACTGGTGTAAAAGAAGGCAACATTACTAATGCTGGTGGAGAAACTGATGTAGAGATTAGTTTCCCTATAACGGTAGAATAATACATCGTATTTTTATAAAAACACCCCAGCAATCACTATTGCTGGGGTGTTTTATATAAACAAACTTTATGATAAAAATTTATTCTTCTTCCTTTTTAAGCAACTTGGGGAATTTACGTTTGAATTTATGTAATCGGGGAATTGAAACGCTTCGTACATACGGATTTTCAGGATGTAAACGTTCGTAATTTTGGTGATATTCTTCCGCAGGATAAAAAGTATCCATACGCATCACCTCGGTAACTATTCTTCCATCATAAACCTCCTTATTTAGTTTTATAATGGTATTTTCTATGATTTCTTTTTCCTCTTGATTCTCATAAAATGCAATTGAGCGATATTGAGAACCATAATCAGGATGCTGTCCGTTTTTAGTTGTTGGGTCGTGTGAACCAAAAAATACGGTTACCAAAGTTTGAAAACTTACTTTTTTAGGATTGTAATACACGGCTACCGATTCAGCATGTCCTGTGCTACCCGTACCTATGGTTTCATACGTAGGATTTTTGGTATGCCCTCCTGCATATCCTGATACTGCTTCCTCCACTCCATAAACGCTTTCAAAAATTGCTTCCACACACCAAAAACAACCGCTGGCAAAATAAGCCACTTTGGTTTCTGAGCTTGTTTGTACTGACTTTTCTTTTCGTTTCTCTTCTTTTTTTTGTGAAAAACTCAATAAGACAATCGCTAAAACAATAGCTGTAAACGCTGTTACTATCTTAAATATCTTCATATAAATTAATATTATGTGTCTGTTGATTGGTCGTACAAATTTTATAAATTTTACAATTGTTTACAACTTTACCATTTCCTTAAGAATTTTGTTTGCTCGTTGCCACTACGTTTTCTATTTTTGTTCGGGTAAATAGTAAACTTTAATGGAACATTTTATAGTATCGGCACGTAAATATCGTCCTCAAAACTTTGAGGATGTAGTAGGGCAACAAGCCATTACCAATACGTTAGAAAATGCGATACAAAACAACCATTTAGCACAAGCTTTATTATTTACAGGACCTCGTGGGGTGGGTAAAACCTCTTGTGCCCGTATTTTAGCAAAACGCATTAATCAAGAAGATGCAACTACCGAAGAGGAAGATTTTGCTTTTAATATTTTTGAACTAGATGCAGCCTCTAACAACTCGGTTGATGATATTCGTAATTTAACCGATCAGGTTCGTATTCCGCCTCAAACAGGAAAGTACAAAGTATATATTATTGACGAGGTTCACATGCTTTCACAAGCTGCTTTTAATGCTTTTTTAAAGACCTTAGAAGAACCTCCTGCCCATGCAATATTTATTTTAGCAACTACTGAAAAACATAAAATTATTCCAACAATACTTTCTCGTTGTCAAATTTTTGATTTCAAACGCATTGGGGTATTGGATGCCAAAGAGTATTTAAAAACGATCTGCGAAAGAGAAAACATTACCGCTGATGATGATGCCCTGCATATCATTGCGCAAAAAGCAGATGGTGCTATGCGTGATGCACTGTCTATTTTTGATAGAGTGGTTAGTTTCTCTGGAAATAATTTAACTCGTGAAGCGGTTACACAAAACCTTAATGTATTGGATTATGACGTGTATTTTAACATCACGAATTTACTACTTGAAAATAAAATACCCGAAGTGTTAATGGCTTTTAATGAGGTATTAGATAAAGGTTTTGAAGGGCATCACTTTATCAACGGATTGGCTTCGCATTTTAGAGATTTACTCGTAGCAAAAGATACAGCTACTGTAGCTTTGTTAGAGGTTGGTGATACTATTAAAAAAAGCTACTTAGAACAGGCTACTAAAGCGAGTATGTCTTTTTTACTAGCAGCAATAGACAAAGCCAACGATTGCGATTTGAAATATCGAGGAAGTAAAAACCAACGGTTATTGGTAGAACTTACGTTAATGCAAATTGCCTCTATCACTTTTGATGGAGCAAAAAAAAATCTAGCAACTACATAATTCCTGCTACTTTTTTTACATCCTTATCTCCTTTAGTTACAAAAACTGAAGCTAAATCTATTGCGACAACAGCACCTAAAAAAGTTATTCCCGTAGTACATACTAGCGAAGTCGCAACTCCGCCCACTAAGCCTGTTTTAAAGAATATTAAACGTCGTACTTCTGCCCTATCTTTCAAAAGTTTACATCAAAAAAAGGAAGTTAAAAATAATTTAGAAGTAGAAGAAAATTACGACAACCATCCAAGAACTCCTTTTACACAAGAGGAATTAAAAGATGCTTGGAAAAAATATTACTTTCAGTTACAAAATTTTGGCGAGCGTAGTATTGCAGCTATTTTAGCTTCTGACGAGCCTAGGCTGCAAGAAGATTTTACGATTTTGTTTTCGTTACCAAACAGTTTAATGAAAACGCAGCTAGAGAAAGGTAAACCTAAACTATTGAAGTTTTTACGAGAGAAATTAAACAACTACGGTATTCAACTCAACATTATTGTGAATGAAACGGTAGAAAAAAAGTTTGCCTATACCCCGCAAGAGAAATACGACAAACTGAAAGAAAAAAATCCGTTGATTGAAAAATTAAAAAATACGTTTGGGTTAGATGTTTAAGTTCTTTCCAATATATGTTAGTTTCCAGTCTTCTATTTTCTTTACATTCTTTTCAAACTCAGATATGAGTAACAGTTCGTTGTTTTTATTCTTAACAAAAATTGGAATTGCTTTTTGTTCTCTGTTAATTTCTTCTATCTTGTTTTTATAATCTTCGATAGAATGTATTTGTGTTTCGTGTACTTCTGGGTGGTCTCTCACTGCTTCTACCAAGTTGATATAATCGTCTTCTACAGTAAATAAATGTTCTTCATCGTCGTAATCTTTCGTGATAACTTCTTTAGAAGTCGCTAAACGATACGCTCCTTGTTCACCAAAAACCGATGAAAAGTTAGAAAGCACATATTTGTTAATTGAATCGTTACCTGTCATCGCTATTAAATATCCTACATCATTCAATTCTATATTATTGGTAAGCTCGTCATCATATATGTTGACTTCAAACGACTCTAAGCCTTCTTGCTTTGCTTTTTCTACGTTGCCAACATTAGAGTCTATCAACACCACTCTGCGTTTATTATCTTTTAAGTACTTCGCTATTAACCTTGACACATCAGAAGCTCCAACAATCATTATGGCATTAGAACGCTCTAAAAACACTCCTACTAGCTTAGCAAATAACCTTGCCGTGGTGGCATTTAATAAAACGGTACCCAACACCACCATAAAAACCAACGGTGTAATGTATTCTGCTCCTGCAACTCCTTGTTTTAGCAGCTTACTACCGAATAAAGAGGCAATACCTGCTGCTACTATACCCCTTGGCCCTACCCAACTAATAAATAACTTTTCATTTGTTTTTAAATTGGATTTATAAGCACTTAAGAATACTGCTATCGGACGAATTAAGAATACAATTATACTGAATAAAATCAGGGTTTTCCATTCATACAATAACATGAGTTCTTTATAATCTATGTTAGCTGATAGTAAAATAAATAGAATCGAGATTAACAGTACACTTAGTGATTCTTTGAAGTATAAAATTTCTTTTAAATTCTTTAATTTGCTATTCCCCAATACCATTCCCATAACCACAACAGCTAATAAACCCGATTCGTGTGCAAACAGTTCCGACTCTACAAATACTAATAACACGGTAGACAAGGAAACTACATTTAACAAATAATGCGGTATCCATTTTTTATTAATTGCAAAAATTAACGCGTGTGCAAAGGTGAATCCGAAGGTAGTTCCAAACAAAAGAATTTTCAAAAATTCTAACAGTGCTGTTTGTGTAAATCCTGCACCACCTCCAACACTAATAAACTCAAATACAAGTACTGCTACTAAAGCTCCTATAGGGTCTATGAGTATTCCTTCCCACTTTAAAACTGCCGAAACATCTTTTTTAAGTGGTATGTTTCTAAGAATGGGTGTTATTACAGTAGGGCCTGTTACAATAATTAATCCTGAAAATAAAAAGGAAAGCTCCCAACTCAAGCCAAATACGTAATGTGTTACGATGGCTCCTCCGAAAAACGTAACAGCAGCTCCTAAAGTAATTAGTTTTGTAATAACGGGACCTATATTTTTTATTTCTCCTCTGCGTAGTGTTAACCCTCCTTCAAAAAGAATAATACTAATAGATAATGACACGAAATTGTACAATCCGTCTCCTGGAAATAAGCCATTGGTACCATTCCATATAGGTTCTATCCATTTGCTTCCATCTTCATTAAAAAATTCTGCGGCTATGGGACCTACTAATAATCCTATTAATATTAAAGGTAATATCGCTGGAATTTTAAATCTCCAAGCTACCCATTGCGCCAAAATTCCAAGTATAATTATTCCTGCTAGTTCTAACATATATAATTTTTAAAGGACTAAAAATACAGTTTTTAATTAAACCCCTTTTATAATTCGTTAATTTTTTATTTCAATGATTCTCTTTAACTCATTGCCCATATTATCTATAACTGTAATTGTGTGCGTACCTTCTGTTGGAAGAATTGCCTGCTCGTGGTATTGTTCTGTGATTCCTATAAATTCGTTGTCTACATACCAATAAACTTTGGCTTCTAATTCAGCATGCGTTACCTTTATAATTATAGGATTTTGTTTATTATCTTCTCCTTTGGTTAGCGATATTTTCGATACATACTTTGCAGGAAAAATGAAATCCATTGTATTTTTTTCTAATCGATTACAATCTGACCTAAATCTTGGTAATGGTTTGTAATCTGCATTGTTTTGTTGATAATAGTATGCCATTAATGGTGGTAATACAAACCATGATTTTGTTAGCATATTGCTGGTGGATTCACAGTTGGCGTTTACTCTAAATTTTTCGGACTTGTCTACAGTAATTTGCTGATGGTATGGACAAGATCTTGCTTTTACAGCGCTTTTTTGAACTCTTTTGATAACTGACGGACAGATAGTTTTGGCTAAAAAACCACTTTTTTCACAAATCGTAGTTTCAACCAAATCTTCATAAGGTTCTAAAAACCAACTTGATTTTGGCAACACATTAAAAACATCAAACATCAGTGGTGCGGCACTTCCAACACCCGTAAGTCCGGGGCGTCCTTCTCCGTCTGAATTCCCGATCCACACCCCTACTACATATTTTGGTGTTGCGCCTATTGCCCAAGCATCTTTATTACCAAAACTGGTTCCTGTTTTCCAAGCTATTTTTTGAGAAGAGTCATAATATTTCCAAGCTTGGTCGGTATACGGTCTGTTTACTTCTGTAAGTGTATTGAGGGTTAAAAATGCCGAACCGGCATCTACTGTAGCATAGTTTTCTTGAGTTTCTCCAAAGCTTGCTTTTTTATCAAATAAAAAGCTAGGCTCTGCAAATTCTTTTTGATAGTATTTATGTTTCAAATCTTCATAGTGATTTACAATTCCTGCATAGCCTGCAAAGGTTTTGCACAAATCCCATAAACTTGCTTCAGCACCCCCCAAGATTAATGAAAGTCCATAATAATCTGCCGATTTGTTGATATCATTGATGTGATATGCTTTTAAATCTTCTCTAAATTTTTCCAATCCGTAACGTTGTAACATACGTACCGATGGTATATTTAGCGAACGTGTTAATGCTTCGTTTGCTGGTACTGCACCATCAAATGTTAAATCGAAATTTTTAGGAGAGTAGCCCGCTATTTCTGTGGGCACATCTGCTACTAATTGGGTGGGCAAAATATCGCCCGAAAGTAACATTTGTGCATATAAAAACGGTTTTAAAGTGCTTCCTGTACTTCTGGGGGAAATGATGTTATTTACATCTTTTTGATGTGCTTTATCGGTTGGGGAATTTCCCACATAACACAAGACTTTTCTTGAGTTAACATCTAAAACTAAAACCGCCATGTTGTATACTTCATTTTGTTTTTGACGGTTGTAATGTTGCTTTGCTAAGTTATTCACTTGTTTTTGCAGATGAATATCTATAGAACTTTTTATACGTTGTCCGCTATATCGCTGCGTTACTTCTTGCACAAAGTGTGGTGCAATAGTAGGTAGTGGATACGGTTTTTGAGGGAGTTCTTCTTCAATCGCTAGTTCATAGGTAATTTGATCGATGATTTGTTCTTCGTGTAACTTCGCTAACAACTTATTTCTTTTAATTTTTAATTTTTGTTGATTTTTCCCTGGATATATCAAAGACGGAGCATTGGGTAATACTGCCAAGGTAGCACTCTCTGCCCATGATAATTGATGTGGTTGCAACCCGAAATAACGCCACGATGCCATTTCTAAACCCACAACATTCCCACCGTAAGGTGCATGCGAAGCATAGAGTTTTAAAATTTCTTTTTTAGAGTGTCTAAATTCTAATCTAGTAGCTAAAATAAGCTCCTGTAGCTTTTCACCATACGAACGCTTTTTATTTTTTCTAGACAATCGGATTACTTGTTGGGTTAGGGTGCTTCCTCCACGTACAACTCGTTTTGCTTTGATATTTTCTACCATTGCTTTTCCTATAGAAATAGGATTGAATCCGAAGTGTTTATAAAAATATGCATCTTCAAATTGCAGAATACAGTGTTCAAACTTTTTGGGAACGGAATCTAACTCGGGAAACCGCCACTGACCGTCACCAGCTATTACAGCCCCTAACAGTTCATTATTTTTTGCTGTAACAACTGTGGATGTTGGGTTTGTAAATAAGTTTTTAGGCAAACAAAAATAGTATAGAACTATTCCTACAAAAGTTAAAATTAGTGCTATTTTCTTTCTCTTAGTCTGAAACATCTTCTCTTAAATAAAAAAGCAAAGAACTACATTTTTACTGCTTCTTTGCTCTTTAAATATATAAAAATTAGTCTACATTAAAGTTAAATAAATACCCAACTAATGCTGTTAATCCCATAGCAACTGTCCCCCAAAAGGTGATGCGCAGTACTGCTTTTAAGATACTAGAACCTCCTGCTTTTGCTGCGATGGCACCCAATAGTATTAAAAAAGCAATTGAGAATATATATTGATAGTAAATCATGTTTTTTAAAGGTAGAAAAATCGCCACTAATAAGGGTAAAATTGCCCCTAGTATAAACGCTGCTCCAGAGGCTAACGAAGCTTGTATAGGATTTGCTTGTGTGGTACTGTTAATCCCTAATTCGTCTCGTGCATGTGCTTCTAAGGCATTGTGTGCAGTGAGTTGTTTCGCTACTTCTAACGCAGTTTCTTTATCAAGCCCTCTATTTTCATAAATTTCTGCTAACTCAAGTAATTCCATTTTCGGACTATCTTTCAAGGCTTCTCTCTCTCTTTTTAAATCAGCCTTTTCAATATCTGCTTATGAGCTCACCGAAATGTATTCTCCTGCTGCCATAGATAAAGCTCCTGCAATTAGTCCCGCTAAAGCGGCAAGCACCACAGGCTCTTTGGTATCACTTGCAGCGGCAACTCCGATTACGATACTCGAGGTAGACAAGATTCCGTCATTAGCTCCTAAAACAGCAGCTCTCAGCCAATTACTTCTATTGATGTAATGGTTTTCTATATGTTCTTCTAAATTACTCGTGGATTCTTTTTCCATTTTTTTATTCAATTAATAAGTTGAATACACCTTTTTCTAAAAACTTACTCTCTGTTTTGAGTGTTGTATCTTTTAGTTCAGCAAAACCTTCAAAAGTGCTTCCTAAAGTTACTTTTTCTTTTTGAAACCAATAACCTTCGTTTACGCTTTTGTCTAATATTAATGCAAAACTTTCTCCTTCAACTTCTGCGATTGCTGTTTCTGGTAAAGCATAAATATTTTTATTATCAACTTTTATTACTGCTTCAATAAACATACCTGCTAAAAAAAAGTCTTTCTGCTCTTCTTCAATATGTGCATGTACATCTACCGTTCGGTTATCATTGATACTTTTTCCTATTAAATGTACTTTTGCTTTATATTTTTGAAGTGATTGTTCTGGAACAATAAAACTTATTTCTTGTCCTATTTTTAATTTTAAAGCATCTTTTTCAAAAACCGAGAGCTCTAAGTGTAAATGATTATTGTCTACAATCTCTAAAATTTCATCAGCAGATGAAATATAAGATCCTGTAACAGCTTTTATCTTTGTAACGCTTCCTGAAATTGGTGCATAAACACCTGTAAAAGAAGCTATTGAATCATCATCCAATTCACCTACACGTATATTTATCATTTGTAATTGTTTTTGCAAACTCACAAGTTTTGTTTGTGCTACTTCAAAATCTCTTTTTGCTTTTAAATAATTTCTTTCTGAAGTTATATTTTCGTCAAATAATAACTTTTGTCTTTTAAATTCTGATTTTAAATAATTTATTTCTTTCTTAGTTTCTAGATACTCTTGCTGCATTGCTACAAATTTCTGGCTCTCTAAAGTTACTAAACGTTGTCCTTTATGTACTTTATCTCCAACTAACATTGGAATACTTTTTACAAACCCGCCCATTTTTGCTGTTAAAACTACCTTATTTTTAGGTGGTACGTCTATTTTTCCTGTAACTTTAATTGTTGTAGGGAACTGTTTTTCTTTAACAGAGACTAATTTCATATTATTCTTTTCCCATTGTTCTTTACTTATAAAAAATTTACCTTCTTCTACAGGGCTTGTATTTTTACTAGTAGTTTCGTTTTCTTTTGATTTACATCCCATTATCATTACAAACAGGATACTATATAAAATATATTTCATTTTCTTCTTAATAAGTTAAATAGTTAATATCTATTACAATATTGTTATATGCTTCTATATTTTTAACATAAGCTAGTTTTATTTGATAAGCATTTTCGATACTTTGTATATACTGAAAAAAGTCTATTTCACCATGTTTAAAACTTGTATTAGCGGTTTTCAAAATTTCATTTGCTAAAGGCAATCCTTCGTCTATATAATATGCAAGTGCTGTTTTACTTTCTTCTAATTTATTTTGAAGGTTTTTATAATACACTTGTAATTGCTTTTTATAATTTGAAGTTTCACTCTCTGCTATGTCTTTAGCTATTTTTGATTGTTTTATTTTAGAGGTCGCTCCTCCAAACAGCAAAGGAATTTTAACTCCTATTTGATATCCATAAAAGTTTTTATCAACTTGTTTATTACTTCCTCCAAATACTTCTAAAGAAAAACCTGGTAACAACTGTTGTTTTTGTTGCGATAATTGTCTTTTAGCCAATTGTTCTTTTTCAAAATACTCTTGAATTTCAGTTATTTCATTTAAATTAATGTGTTGTATTTCTAGAGGTTGAATCGTCTTTTCTTCCAAAATATCTAAGCTATCTTTACTTTGCACTAAAGCCTGTATTTTTTGATAAGCAATACGTGCTGCAACCTTCTTTTTTCTATAATCATTTTTAATTTGTTTATGTTTTGCTTGTGCCGTTATTTTTTCTAAATAATTAGTTTCTCCCAAATCAAAACGTCTTTTAGCAGCATATGAAAACTTATTATACAAACTATCTAAGCTTTTGTAAATACTTTCTTGGACTTTTACATATTGATAAGTATAATAACCATTTACTACTGATTTAATCAACCTCTTTTTAGTTGTTTGAAATTGATTTTTTTGTAAGTTATATACTGACTTTTGAACTTTTTTACTAGCACTATACACTGTTGGGAAATCAAAGTTTTGTTGAATTCCAAAAATATCTAATGGTTGATTAGCAACCGTATTGTTCTCATCTCTATTATAATATACTTCAGTCTTATCAAAACTATAAGCTGAAGCAATAGCAGCTTGGGCTTTTTTTACTTTTAATTCTTGTGCCTGTAACCCTTTATTATTTACAATAGCCAAATCAATTAAACTTCGTAAGTTTTCTTGGGCTTGTTGTGCTTGTATGGTGGTATACAATCCTCCAAGAAGAAAAACTACAAATAAACTTGCTGTTTTTTTATTGATTTTTATTTTTTTTGGTTTGTGAAAGATTGAATACAGAACAGGTAATACAACCAATGTTAACAATGTAGAAGTTACTAAACCACCTATAACCACCGTTGCTAAAGGACGTTGAACTTCTGCTCCTGCATTTGTTGAAATCGCCATTGGTAAAAAACCTAATGCTGCAGCTGTGGCTGTTAGTAACACAGCTCTTAAACGGTTGGTCGCTCCGTGTTTTACTAATGCTTCAACACTTGTAAATTCTTTATGTTTTAATTCTTTAAAATGTTCTATTAATACAATTCCATTAAGCACTGCAATACCAAACAGAGCTATAAAACCAACACCTGCTGATATGCTAAAAGGTAAATCACGAAACCATAGTAATAAAACACCTCCAATAGCTGCAAAAGGTATTGCTGAATAAATTATTAGAGCTTCTTTTACCGACTTAAAGGCAAAGTATAGCATTATAAAAATTAATATCAAAGCTATAGGAACAGCTATCATTAAACGTTTTGAAGCACTTTGTAAATTCTCAAACTGCCCACCATATGTAATTGAATATCCTGTAGGTAGTTTTATATTTTCTCCTATCAACCGTTGTACATCATC
This sequence comes from Tenacibaculum tangerinum, assembly GCF_029853675.1. Lineage (NCBI taxonomy): Bacteria > Pseudomonadati > Bacteroidota > Flavobacteriia > Flavobacteriales > Flavobacteriaceae > Tenacibaculum > Tenacibaculum tangerinum. The sequence goes on from NZ_CP122539.1 coordinate 758,800, forward strand.
TACTACCGATTGCAAATCTCTATTTCTTACATTAATTCCTACAACTAATCTACGTTTGGTGTCATCTCTTGAAATTTTTGCGGCGCCTTTTTGGTAAGATATTGTCGCTAATTCTTCTAATGGAATTTTTCCTCCATTAGGTAAGTCTATATACAGTTCCTTTAAATCACTGATATCTGTGCGTTTTGATTCATCTAACCGCACCACCAAGTCAAAACGTTTTTCTCCTTCAAAAACATTTCCAACTGTTCTTCCTGCAAACCCCATAGATACTATTTCATTGACTTCATTAATATTAAGTTGATACCTTGCTATCTTTGCTCTATTATAGGCTACATTCATTTGAGGTAATCCCTCAATTTTCTCTACAACAATATCAGAAGCTCCTGCTACATTTTCTACCAGCCTTTTTATTTCATTTCCTTTACGTGCTAAAACAGATAAATCCTCTCCAAAAATTTTAATAGCAATATCGGCTCTTACTCCTGTGATTAATTCGTTAAAGCGCATCTCAATAGGCTGTGTAAACTCTACTTCCATGCCTGGTATGATGGATAATGCTTCTTTAAATTTGTCAGCTAGCTCATCCTTGCTTTTTGCAGAAGTCCATTCACTTTTTGGGTTTAATGTGATAATTACATCACTTTCTTCCATACTCATTGGATCAGTTGGTACTTCTGCTGCTCCTATACGTGAAACAACTTGTTTTACTTCAGGAAAATTCTCTTTTAAAATTTTTTCAATTTTAGTCGTTGTTTCTATAGTATTACTTAGTGTAGTTCCTGTTTTTAAAACGGGTTGAATTACAAAGTCCCCTTCATCTAAAGTAGGAACGAACTCCCCTCCCATTCTTGAATAGATAAATACTGAAAGTAATAACATAAAAGACGCAATTCCAAATACTGCATTTTTGTGTTTTAAAGCCCAATCAATTATAGGAATGTATCTTTGATTCAATTTATTAATTAATCGTACCGAGATATTTTTATCAGTAATATTTGATGGTTTTAAAAATAATGAAGACATTACAGGAACGTATGTTAGACATAATAAAATTGCTCCTATTAATGCAAAACTAAAGACTAGTGCCATTGGTTTAAACATTTTTCCTTCAACACCGCTTAGTGATAAAATTGGAATAAAAACAATTAGGATTATTAATTGACCAAATACGGCAGAATTCATCATTTTTGAAGCTCCTTCATTACTAACGTTATCTTTAATTTTTTGTTTTTCTTTTTTGTTTAATGTAATGAAAGTATCTTTTTGTTGTGTAATTTTAAAAGTAATATATTCAACAATAATTACAGCTCCATCTATAATAATTCCAAAATCTATTGCTCCTAAACTCATTAAATTAGCATCAATACCAAAAATGTACATTAATGATAATGTAAATAAGAGTGATAGAGGAATTACTGAAGCGACTACCAAACCTGAACGGATGTTTCCTAATAATAACACGACCACTAAAATCACAATTAAACAACCTAGTAATAAGTTTTCTGTAATTGTAAAGGTTGTCTTACCTATAAGTTCACTTCGTTCTAAAAATGGATTAATAAACACGCCTTCAGGCAGCGTTTTTTCAATAATAGCTACACGTTCTTTTACAGCTTCTATAACATCTTTTGAGCTTGCATTTTTAAGCATCATTACCTGTCCTAAAACCTTTTCTCCTTCTCCGTTTGCTGTAATAGCCCCAAAACGTGTAGCACTTCCATAACCAACATCTGCTATATCTTTTACATATACAGGAATTCCTGTTTTATTGGTCACAACAATGTCTTTTATATCATTAAGCGTTTTAACTAAACCTTCACCTCTAATAAAATATGACTGGTTTACTTTTTCAATATAACCACCTCCGGTTACACTATTATTATTTTCTAACGCTGTGAATACTTCTTTTGCTGAAATATTCATCGCATTTAACTTTTGAGTGTTAATAGCTACTTCGTACTGCTTTAAATGCCCTCCCCAAGTATTTACTTCAACAACACCAGAAATACCTGATAATTGCCTTTTTACAATCCAATCTTGGATGGTACGTAAATCTGTAGATGTATAACGATCTTTAAATTGTGGTTTTACATCTAAAATATATTGATAAATTTCTCCAAGTCCGGTAGTAATAGGCCCCATTTCTGGTGAACCAAAACCTTCTGGAATTTTTTCTGAAGCTGCTTTTATTTTTTCGGCTATTAACTGCCTTGGTAAATAAGTTCCCATAGATTCTTCAAAAACTATGGTTACTACCGATAATCCAAACTTTGAGATTGATCTAATTTCTTTTACCCCTGGTAAGTTTGCCATTTCTAACTCTACAGGATAGGTTATAAACTGTTCTATATCTTGAGTAGAAAGATTTCTTGATGTTGTAATTACTTGTACTTGATTATTAGTTACATCAGGTACTGCCCCTATTGAGATTTGTGATAAAGAATAAATTCCAAAGCCTATTAAAAATACGGTAAATAATAGAACTATAAATTTATTCTTTATGGTGAATTGTATGATTTTCGATAACATAATTCATCATTTAAATAATTAAGTTTTACCAATGCTTCTATTTTAGAAGCTGGTACTTTAAGCCAATAAATGTGGGTGGATTATATATATCTAGGTGGTTGGAATATTCCTAGTGAATCTGGTGAATTATAAAAATTGTGATGGTGAAAAAAATCCTTTTTTTCAACAAATGTTATTGACGAAGATATGAATACAGCAAAATTATTAAATGTTATTTTATGAAAATCTACCACATGAAAATCAAACTGAAAAGGAAGTTTTTCGTGCTCTTTTCTTTCTTCTTGATGCTTTTTGGCGTGTTCTGCTTTTAATTTTCCATAATGTTTAGATAAAAACGTAATAAAGCCATCACTATACGCTTTTTTATGATACTGCGCATGCTCTATTAACTCATTCATATTTAAAACATCATTATATGTAATATTTAAACTTTGAAAAAGTATTACTATAGATAATATGATTGCTGAAAATTTCACCAAAACAAATATATTAATTTTAAATAATTTTTATGTAACAAAAGATACATAGCTTATCTCCTAAAATCTGCAATAGATGGAGTTTTAGAAGTTGTAGGATTGAGATATAAACTAGCCTCTTTTACTTGCTGCACTTTTATAACAGTTGTTTTAGGATTGATTTCAAAAATACTTCCTAGTTTATCTTTTATCAGAGATACATCTACTAAATTGGTAGAATTACTTACTATCAAAAATTTGATTTCAATATGTTTTGGTTTGGTGTTTGAGATTTGAATTTGAAACCTGTCTGCAATTTCATATAACCAATCAAAGTCGTTTAAAAAATAGGAATTCGATTCTATTGAAAAAGATTTGGGTTCTCTGGTTTTTAAGTGTACAATCGTTTTATTATCCTTTTTTGAAACACTCCCTATATCTCCCATGACATATCTAAATACAGGAAAGCGTTTTCTTAATAGGTTTGTGACTACTAAAAGTCCGTTTCCTTCTTTATCTGGATTTTCTACCTCAACAATTACATCGTTAAGAGTTTCAAAAGAAGTACGTCCGTTTTCATAACTAGCCCATGCCCAAATTCCTGTTTCGGCAGAACCATACATGGTATATATGTGTGTTGAGTTAAAAGCTTTTTTTAGTAGGCTTTCTTGTGATTTCAATAAAAATTCACCTGCATACATAATTTTTGGAATCGATACTTCTAACTTGTTATCTAAAATATAATGTGCTACTAAGGTTAGTTTTGATGGTGTTCCTATAATCATAGTGGCTGCAAATTGCTTGGCTGTATTGTACACTAAGTCTAGCTCAGAAACTGCTCCTAAAGAAATTGTTGTTGCATTGCACCGTTCTAAAATATCATCCATTATGGCGGCAGTGCGATACATACCGTTGTAACTAAATAAATTGAGCACTCTTGACTGCGAAGTAAATATATCGTTAGCGACTAACTCTTTTGATAGCAATTCACGTTGGTATAAATTTTCTTCAATATCAACTGGAAAAATTAAGGGTTTTGCCATTGAACCTCCTGAACGTACCAAATAAACGCCTTTGTTTTCAGATGCAACATTAAATTGGTTTGCTAATATCGTACGCAGCATATGTTTTTCAATGGGAAGCGCATTTGTGTAATGAGTAACCTCTTTGTAATGGTCTTTGAAAAGAGTTGACTTTTTTACGATATCAAAATGTTTTTTTAGCCTAACGTCCATATTTTTTTTAGAATTTATGTAGAAAGAAATAATATCCTTGCTTTAGAAATACCCTTATATAATGTACCATAAATTTTAGTTTTTGTCCTACTGAGTTCAAGTTACACATCGCATGTTCTATCCATCTACTTCCTACCACGCCCATTAAGCGTTTATCGTAATAATCATTACTGTTTTTAAATCTACTTAACACAGGTGGAAAATCAATTTCATTCCACTTCTCATATTTTTTTCTTGAGGCACTTCCTGCTACTTCTCTTACTTTTAAGTATTCGCCCATAAGCAAGCCTATTTTTGGAGTGCCTTGTTGTACCATTTTCTTTACTATCCTGTACCAATAATCTATACCTTCATAAAAAATACGTTGTTCTATATATTTCTCAGACAATCCATTTTCTCTTTTAAAAATTACATTGCTTCCAACTCCCATATAAAAGTTATGCGAGGTAACGGTTTTTAGTGGTTGTTTTATGTAATAGGCTTCATTCGTTAGTGCGAATAACTCTTTGGCTATTTTTTTAACATCTGGATATATTACATTACTTGGGAACAATTGAATTCCTACTACCAGAAAGTCAATGCTATGCTGTTGCATTAACAAGCTTGCCGTTTTTAACAAATCTTTTTCATAAATATCATCTGCATCTAAAAAGCTCACCAAATCACCTGTAGCTTTTGAAAAACCAATGTTTCTGGCATAACCTACACCGTAGTTGGCTGTTAACTCTATTATTTCTATTCTAGTTTTCTCAAATTGCTTCTGATTACGTTGTATATAATCTTTTACCACTCTTAAGCTATCATCGGTACTGTTATCATCTACAATGATTAATTCAAATGGCTTTTTTGATTGTAGGGCTAGTGATGCTAATGTTTCTTCAACATATAAAGCTTTATTATATAAAGGTATTACTACTGAAAATGTCATCGCTTATCATTTTAGTAAACTAGGTAACATATAAGCTCCACTGTGTACATTGATAATGCTTTTTTCTGAACCTCTGTATATACCCAAACCAAGTAATGTATCATTATAATTCAATAACATTCCTACGACATTGATTACTTCTTCTTCTAATTGAATTTCTTTTTGTGCTATGTATTCTTGTACCATGTAATTTTTCCAATCATTTTCTAGTAGGCTATTCCATGTTGTCGGAGCACATTCGTTTTTTACATACATGTCTATCCCTCTACCTCCACTTGTTCTCTTTAATATCCAGTTTTTTTTAGTGTTTTTAAGACTGTTTCGTATTTCTTTTGAATGCAAGGTGTAAGAAGGAATTAAGTATTTCCTTAGAAAAGAATACTCTTCTGCACTCATATAACTCAACATCAGTTCTTCATTATATAATACTGATAATACTTGTTTGTCGTGAACTAATATGATAGACCTTATATCGTTTATACATGTTTTGCATTGGGTTATTTTTTTTAAGAGTTCTAAAGGAATATTTTTTAGCTCTTCACGATCCATTTCTATGACAAACTGTTTTGCAGGATGCTCTCCAACTACTACTTCGTTGTCTTTTAGTTCTAATTCTTCTGGAAAACTATTTTGTATGATATATCCTAGTTTTTCTAACTCTTTAAAAAGTAAATATGCTTCTGTTCCTTTTTCTTTATGATGCAAATAAAAAATGGGGTGCTCTTTGTTAAACTCTTTAGCAAGAGTTGGTATGAATTCTAACAATGCTTTAAATGGTTGCTTATTTGCTTCGGCTAATACCTGAGTTTTTTCCATTACTTTATTTAAGTAATAACTTAGCATCCATCCATTTATAGGATATCTACAACCTACTTCGCATATTTTGGTTTGTCCTTCGGTATCTAAAATTATATCTGGTCGATACATACCAATTTTATAAGGTAGCGACGCTACTTCTTTTAATATGGCTTCTAGTTGAGTATCTAAGTTGTAAATTTCTCTAATACGGGCATCTTTGAAATAATTTGCTACAATTTGCTGGAGTGCATAATTCAGTAGCTTATTCAGTTTTTTTAACTCCTTAAATTGTGCTTTGGAAACTACCACAGCACTACTTTTAAAGGCTTCAAAATTATGATTTAATTCAGATAAAGATTGCTTTAAAAACTGCTTATACTCTGTTGAATCTATTCCTGTTTCTACTACTTCATATTCAGACGCCTGCTTATTTAGTACTTTTTCTAACATCAAGAATCTCCTTTTATCATTATATGGCGTATACTTCCGAAACCTGAGTATACAAAGCATTCATTACATCTGCCTTTAGGTTTAGGTAATCTTCTACAATTTCTTTTAAATCGTATTCTTCAATCGTAATATCGAATGCTTTAGAGTATGAATGAATAGCATCTACTGCATGAAAAAAGTGGTTTTTCTCTGTTGGTCCGCAATGCACCGTAATCCACGCTAATGATTTCTCTATTTCACTCTTTGAAAAACGTCCGTCTTCTTCTAGCATCTTTTCAAACAACGGAATAATAAATTCTACCTCTCCATGAGTATATATTTCGTGTACTAAGGTAGTTAGCAGTCCTACCATGATATCTTTCTCTCTTAGGGAGTTTTTATCTTTCCATGCCTTGAAAGCAATCGCTTCTTTACTCAAATAAGTATTAGACAACCAAGAGTCATCACCTGCTATACTGGTAGCCATATTATAAAATAAAGTCGAATGCAATACCCTACCTACTACTGCCAAATCTTCATCTACTATCCTATTTAAACTTGCAACCGATCTAAATAAATCGTACTCACTTTTTACTTCTTTATTTTTATGAACAATCATTGTCATTCGATTGCTTAACCCGGCAACTGTCATCGCACTATTATTGGTTTGACTCCAACTTTTAAAAAAAGTGTTTAAGACTTCTTTAGGCTGTTTTTGTGAAGTAAATGTTTTAAAAGACTCTTCTATTATTTTAAACTTTTCTTCCTGAGTAGGAAAATGCGCCAACAATTGTTTTTTCAAATGAGAGTCTTTCATTTGACTTAAAACTGGTAAAATAATTGAAAGTAAGTTCATATTGTAGTTTGTTATAATTGATAATACATACAAATTACATTTAATGATTTACTCATCGACTGTAAAAATTCTTAAGCGTTGAAAATTGAAGTATGAAAGCAACAAAAACCATCTACTAAATATATCTCTTTTATTACTTCTGCACTTCTGCCTTACAACCCGTCTGTTTTTTTATCTATCGTATCACTTTAACCCATTCTCTTTTCTTAGGTGCAGGTAACACCCAAAACTTAATCGGGACGACACTCCAAGCCTAATCGGGTTAACGACCCGAGCCTAATCAGGTCGACACTCCAAGCCTAATCATAACGACAACCCGAGCCTAATCAGGTCGACATTCCATAAAAAAAGCTCATAGATACTACCAACTATGAGCTTTTAAATATTCTAGTTTAGATTCTTCCTTGGCATCTACTTCGTTACCTCAATCCATTGTCCTTTCGTGCGTGCCATATAATCGTTATCGTACATGGCTTCTACTTGTATGCCTGGTAAATAATACTTTCCTAAATACGATGCGTTTAATAACACATTAAACGTCTTCGTTTCATACTTTTTCAACGTAAAATAGTTGCTAATTCTTGCATCTCGTATATCGGTATAATCTACGTCAGAAGATGTGGTATTGTTTCCAAAATCAGTAAAACGAGTATTGATAATTTCCCATCCTGAAGGAAGGTATTGTGTTAACGCTACATTTTCTATAGTTTGGCTTGTTGGATTCTTCACCGTGACTTCTGCTATAAAATTAGTTCCCTGCGATAAATTATCTGGAGTAATTCGAGTGCCATCTTTTGTTTTATATACAATAGCGGTTTCTAAGTTCTTTTGGAATACCTTTTCTTCACCAACGGGTAAAATACCTTTGTTTAGTATGCGTACATATAAAACTCCGCTGTTTTTATTCGTTATTTTTAAAGAGTTTTCTTTTTGAATAGCGACTAAATCTTTTGCCAACAACGATTTTGAGGTACTTGCTTTTCCTGAGACTTTATTTAATATATAGGTTGTATTAATTCCGTTACTGCCTCCATTTTTTAGAGCATATTGACTCATGGCTAATAAGCTATAGGCTGTAGTTTGTGTACTCATCCAACGGTTGCTTGATAAGTTTTCGGCAATTTCTTTGGCTAGTTTCATAGATTTGCTCTCATCATCCAACAGCATGTAGGTTTCTAAAGACATTGCTTTGTTTCTCGTTTCAGAACCATAGTTTGAATAATATTGTTTTGTGTAGCTCTGTTCTGTGATTCCTTTTAAAATGGATTTAGCGATGGACTTTTTGCCAATTAAGGCATACGCACTTGCTAGCCTTGTTTTTGCTTCATTTGAAACTCCTGTTGATTCTCTCAAACGGTTCATCGAAGCTACATCGGGACTATTGGCTAAACACAAGGTATACAATCGATATGCTTGCGAAAGGGAGTTGTTATAGTAGCCTGTACTGTTTCTCCAAGTACGTGCCTGTTGTTTTTGATACCCAATCCATTTTGATTTGAAACCGATAGGCAATACATAGCCTTTCTTTTCTGCTTCTATCATAAAATGACCTGCATACGAGGTGCCCCAAATATCTGCGGTACTGTTTCCTTGCCAATATGACAATCCTCCATTAGATAATTGAAAGTCTGATAGTCGCTGAATGGCTGCTTTGATATTTCTTTCGGTTGAGGCTATCTTTTCTTTTGGCAACTCAAAAATTTCAGATACATATAACTGTGGAAAAGCACTTGAGGTTGTTTGTTCTACACATCCATGCGGATAACGAATTACATATTCCAAACGTTTGGTAAAATTCATGGGAGGTAAGGTTGACAATTCTAACGTAGCTTCATTGGTTCCTTTAGTTCCAAAGCTTGTAAAGTCAATTGCTCCTTGTTCGTTAGATTTTAACACCAAATCTTTTACTTCTGTAGTTATTGGATTCGGATTTAGCACATCAATCTCTACTTCATAAGACGCTTTTTCTCCTCCCGAACTGGCGTCTATTTTTACCTTACCTATCCCTTTAAAATCGTTTACTTTTAAGGTAAAATAGGTCATTTTCTCATCTGGCTGACTAAATGAAACGGTTTGTGTTTTATTTCCTACAATGGTATATGCTTCGTTCGGTTGTACGGTTACTTTTACATTTTTAATGTTTGGTTTCATCGCAAAAACAGTGACTGGTAAGGTTACCGTTTCTTGTGGTGTTATTTTACGAGGCAATGATGCTAAAATCATGACTGGTTTTCGTACAAAAGCTGTTTTTTCATCGCTACCATACGCCTCTTTGTTAGTGTCTGTAGCCACTACCATGGCTCGTACCGAACCAACATATTTTGGTATGTTAATCGTATGCTCTCTTATATCACCCATTTTTAAATCGAAAGGTCCTAAATAGGTAACCATTGGTTTAAATCGGTTGGCTTTTCTGTTTTTACTTCCCGCTTCTGCTTCATCACCTCCAATACTCAGTATTTGAGTTACTTTTCCGCCGTAAGCACCAATAACATCATCAAAAATGTCCCACGTTTTTACGCCTAAAGATTGGCGTGCATAAAAAACATCCCAAGGATTCGGTGTTTTAAAACGGGTTAAGTCTAACAAGCCTTCATCTACCAAAGCAATGGTATAGGTCATGGGTCTTCCATTTTCTTCTTTTATACGAATAGTAGCAGTTGATTCTGGTCGTAACTCATCTGCTAACTGAATTTTTGGTGCTAACTTCGTGGCTGGGTTATGTACCAACATAGGAATAGAACCGTACATACGAATGGGCAAATCGTTTAGGGTTTGACTGTGTTTTTGTAGCAACGATATGTTTACAAATACATTCGGTGTATAACTGGCTTTTACAGGAAAACTAAACGTGGTTTGTTGTGCTTGTGTTGGTACCCAGAAATAATCGACTACTTCGGTACCGTTTTCAATAGTAATAAATGCTTTTCCTCCTTCTGAAGACGGAAACTTCACGGTTGCTTTTTCATTTACTTCATACGATTCTTTATCGGTGGTAAACACCAACATGGTAGCATTGCTCTTGTCTTGATTTCCTTTTTTCTTAGCATACCAAGAAGGCCAATCGAAATACACGACACTTGAGGTTACATGCTTACTTTTTGAATCTTTTACTTTTATTAAATAACGTCCCCAATCGTTTTCATCAATCTTTAATTTAAAAGCACCTTTACCACTCGCATTTGTAGTTACTTGTAGTTTTTTATAAGGTTCATGGTAACGAGTACCATCGTAACTAGACAATCCGTTATTTGAGGTATTCCACCACCAACGCCACGATAACTTGTATACATTTACTTCTAAGGTGTTTTCAATTCCTGCACCTTCTTCATTTACAGAAGCTACATTAAAGGTATAGTCTTCATCGGTAAATAAATAGTTTTTAGATTTTGGTTCTTCTGCTTCTTGCAAACCTGCATACGATGTATAGGGTGATATTTTTTTAGAAAACACATCGGTACTAAAGTCTCCTCCGTTTTCATACACTTTAGTAATAAAGTTTGCTTTGAGCATTCCTGGTGCTTTGCTATCTAATGTGGGTTTTACCGAAAATTTCGTTGTCCCTTCATTGCTTAAATTTCCTTTTAATACTTTAAACTCTTCTGTTCCGAATCGACGCGTTGCATCGTCAAAATGATAGTTTTTAAATTTTGAAAACTCTGTCTTTGTTTGTGAGAATTTGCCATTGATATCTAACTTTAATCCTTTTGCTATGGCTCCGTGTAACCATGTTACCGCTACGTTTCCTGTAATTGTTGAATTTGCTTTAATAAATTCTGTATCTGTAGTCAGTTTAATCTTTAATCGATTCGGTTTGATGGTTTCAACCTTTAGTGTTTTGTTGAAAACAGCCCCTCCAACACTTACGCGTAATTTCCAATTACCAGTAATGGCATCTGGATTTGTTCTTGGTGCATAGGCATATACATTGTTTGATTTTTTTGGAAGTACTTTTCTATCAATTATTTTTCCTTGTGGATTGATTAATTCAAACTTTATGGGATGTTCTTCTGGAATTGGGTTCGCATTGTCGTTTAAAACAAAGGTTAAAAACAGTTGATCTCCTGGTCGCCAAACACCACGCTCTCCATAAATATATCCTTTAATTCCTTCTTGTAATTTTACTCCAGAAACATCAAATTTACTCATTGAAAGTGCTTCTCCGTCTTTCAATTTCACATAGGTGGTATTGTTGTTTTTGGTAACTACTGCAAAAAAGGCATTGGTCACATCAGAAAAAGAAACCATTCCTTCTTTATCGGTCGAAGCCGACGCTATGGGCTGTTTTTGTAAGTTGTATAAAGTTACCTTTGCTCCTTCAATAACGTTCGTACTAAGTATATCGCTAACTGCTACCAAAGTTGTATTATTATTCCCTTTTTTTACGATAACACCAATATTTGTAGCCAAAATGTTGGTGCTGATTCTTTTATCGTAGTAATATGAGGATGTGCAAGGATTTTCTCTGTCTCTCCATCTATAATCGTAGTAGTAATCGTTATAATAATTAGGACTGTCATAGCTTTCAGTTGCAATCTCTTTTTTTCCAAAAACGATGGTTTTGGTTGAAGTTCCTTCAGCACATTTATAATTTGAATAGTCTTGACTGAATGAAAACTCTACTCTATACATCGCCCCGTTTTCTACTTTTACGATATCCGCTAAATCAATAGCAAACGCATTTTCTTTACCCAAATCTACTCCTTGATTGCTTAGGTTCATGGTGTATTTTGCTACAGGACGCCCAACATAACGCAAATCTCCTTGGTTATTCAAGTTATTATATTGTAAAAACTGTAATACATTGTCTTTATAAATTTTATATACGGTTGCATCAATAGCTTTTAAATTAACGGCACTAAAATTTATTTTTAAATTGTCTGAGGTCGGAAGTATCGATCCGCTTTTTATAAGTGTTACTGCTGGTTTTAACTCTTCAAAATACACCGTTTTAATTACATTTTCTTTCAATGTATAGCCGTCTACACTCTTAATTCCTTTAAAAATTTCTATCTCAACCTTCTGTGTAAATGACGATTTTGGATATAGTGTTACTTTGTTGCTATGTATCTTGTAGGTAAAAGCTCTTTTTTGGGTATTTAAAAACTGAATCAATCCTTTTAAGTTTTGTGATTTTTCTATGGGATCTGAAAAGTTTATTTCAATATGTTGTTTCTCTGTATCCAACACATCTACACTCAACACTTTAAAGTTATTTTTTCCTGTAATGGTTACCTCTCTGCTTCCTTTAGATGCTGATTGAATCGGAGCCCCTGTCCATGTAACCTTCAACTGTTTATCATCTTCAAAGCGTTCTATGCTGTCTATTTTAAAATAAATGTGAGCACTTACTTTTCCTGCAGTATTAAACTTTACGGGCAGCGACTTTCCGTTGTACGTAGCTTTTACCAAAGAGGATATAGTAGCTGTTTCTATCAAATCACTCGCCATTAATTCTCCCTCTACGGTATATAAATCTTTATTGTAAACGTTTGGAGATTGTAAGGCAACGTTAAATAATAGTTCCTTAGTTTTTACTTTTACTGTGAGTTTTTTTAACGACGAATCAATATCGTCATAAAGTTCAGATAAGTGAAGGGTAATGAAGTACTCTTGATTGCTTTGTAGCTTTTCGGTAGGTGTAAAGATGAGTTCGTTATCGTTAAATGCAACCGTGCCTTTTACTGCTGGTTGCATGGTAATAACTTTACTTGCCTCAAAATTTGTCGTTGGTTTCTTTTTTAATAGAAATTTTAAATTTGGTGTTGCAGAAATTAGTTTATTTGGAAAAACACTAATATACTCACTAAATTCATGGACATTACTTTCAGAGGTTTCAGATTTTTTACATCCGTAGGTAATAATCAGGAATAAAATTAATGTTAAATAAATTAGTCGTTGGTTACTTTTGTTGGGTAATGGTGTTTTCATTTTACAAGAAGTTACGTTTGTTTTCTTACTGCTTTTTAAAACTACATAAATTATTTTTTATTTAGGAATCTATTTAGAATTTGTAGTGACTAAATGAGAATTCGTAGTGACAAAGTATTTGATGCAACTTTTTTGACTCTTCTACTGTTTTTTATAACAATTCTAACAAATTTAACTATTTTACGCTATTTGTTGCCGAGTTCTTTCTTATATTTTACCTTTACACTCTTAATATTATAGTATGCTTGGATTACAATTTGATACCGAAACTTCATGGGTTGAAGTTGCTAAAAATGGATTAGAACAGTTATTAACAGACCATGCTTTTGCAGAACAAAAAGCAGCCTCGAATGCTGTATCGATTATTATTAATTACTCTGAAGAGACAGAACTAGTGAAAGATATGAGTGATATTGCCATTGAAGAAATGGAACATTTTAGAATGGTACACAACATCATGATAGAGCGAGGTATGGTTTTAGGAAAAGCTACTAAAAATGACTATGCTTTGAAATTGCAAAAGTTCTTTCCGCATACGGGTGACAGAACTGAAGCTTTAATTCACAGACTGTTGGTTGCTGCCTTAATTGAAGCTCGTAGTTGTGAACGTTTTAAAGTGTTTGCTGATAATATGGAAGATGAACAATTGGCTAAGTTTTATTTAGATTTAATGATTTCTGAAGCCAATCATTATACCTTGTTTTTAGGCTATGCGCGTAAGTATATGGACCGTGAAATTGTGGATAAAAAATGGAATGATTTACTCGCTTTTGAAGCTGCAATGATGCGCGAAAGAGGAACAACTGCCAAGGTGCATGGGTGATTTAGTGGAAAGTGGAACAATGTAGTAATGTAACAATGTGGCAATGTAGCAATGTAGCAATGTAGCAATGTAGCAATGTCGCAATGTGGCAATGTAGCAATGTGGCAATGTGGCAATGTAGCAATGTAACAATGTAACAATGTAACAATGTAGCAATGTAATTATTTAATTGGATGATTAGAGAATTTGAAAATGATCAGCTTGGTAAAAGTTTGATAATTGATAAATAAAAACTAAAAACTAATAGCTGATAACTAATAACTAATAAAACACGTGTTTAGTAAAGAAGAGTCTGCTCGTTTACGAAAAGAGTTTTGGACAAGTTTTGGAAAGTCTTTTCCTAGAAAGTGGCTGTTATACAATACCAAAATAAAAGGGTTTGCGTTTAAATTTCAAGCAGATAGAAAAAAAGCGTCTGTTTGTTTAGATTTCGAGCATCCTGAAGATATTGCTAATGAGTTGCTTTATGATCAGTTGCTTTCTCTAAAAAATATCTTAGAAACCGAGTATTTGCCTGAGGTTATTTACGATGATAGTTTTGAACTCGACAGTCACAAAATTATCCGTAGGATTTATGTTCCTTTCGATAAAAAATTTAGCATTCATAATAAAAATACTTGGAGAGATTGTTATGAATTTTTCGTAGAAACCATGACACAATTCGAGCTGTTTTTTTATGAGTACGAAGATTTTATAAAACAAGCGGTTTGATATTCTTATTTCTTTACAATCTCAACTAGAGAGAAACCTTACAGTTCAGCAAAACCATATCTTCATTAAAACAAGTAACTCTTAGTAATGAGAGGTCTCATCGCTTATATTTTGCGTTATTCGACATGATATGCTTTTGATGTTGAGTTACCTAAGCTTAGTAAATTTCATAAAAAAATCACCAATACGGTGATTTTTAAATACTGTATACTTTAAAAATTTTACACAAACTTTATCGAAAACGGATAACTGGGTTGTTCGTTGTTGCTTGCTTTGATGGCATTGAGTATCGGAAATATTATATAAAAAGCTCCAATGACCAACATTCCTAACAATCCTAATCCAAAAACAATGATTAATGGAATGCATACTAATAAGTATAAAAACATGGTGAGTCTAAAATTGATAATAGATTTTCCGTGCTCGTCCATATCTACTACTTCATCTTTCTTTACTGCCCATATAATTAGGGGTACGATTAATCCTCCTATTCCTGTTACAAAATCTAACAATTGACTTAAATGGGTTAATGCTAATAACTGACTATTTCTTTTCATCTTGTATAAATAAATGGTTGTATATAATAGACGTTTGGGTTTCAGTTTTGTTACAGTTTGTACTTTTTGGTCGCTCTGAATGCTAACAAAATTCTCTATGAAATTTCTTTTGTAAATCAGGTTTATTAAATGTTAACCTCATTCGTGGTTTCTTTCCTATATTTTACTGTAGTTTATGCTGCATTCTTTTTATTTTGTTTTACTTTTTAAAGCGTACTGCTTATTTGCGCCTAGATGATGGACTGTGTATATTTGCAACATGATACAAAACGATACCATTATCGCTTTGGCAACACCTTCTGGAGTTGGTGCTATTGCCATTATTCGTTTATCGGGCGAAAAATCAATTGAACTGGTTGATTCTTTTTTTCTTCTGTAAGAAAAGGAAAATCTTTAACTCAGCAACAATCGCACACCTTACATTTGGGTCATATCGTTCATAATGGTGTGGTAATCGATCAGGTATTGGTTTCTATTTTTAAGAATCCGCACTCCTACACTGGCGAAAATGTAGTAGAAATTTCATGTCATGGCTCTAGTTTTATTCAGCAAGAAATTATTCAATTATTTCTGAAGAATGGTTGTCGAATGGCTGACAATGGCGAATTTACCATGCGTGCTTTTTTAAATGGTAAGATGGATTTATCGCAAGCGGAAGCTGTTGCCGATGTGATTGCTTCAAATTCTGCTGCCTCTCATCAAATGGCGATTCAGCAAATGCGTGGTGGTATTACCAATGAGTTGAAAGAATTGCGTGGACAATTATTAGATTTTGCTGCGTTAATTGAGTTAGAGCTTGATTTTTCTGGGGAGGATGTGGAATTTGCCGACAGAACGAAATTTAAAGAGTTGGTGGCTAAAATAACTGCTGTTTTAAAACGATTGATTGATTCTTTTGCTTTTGGTAATGCCATGAAAAATGGGATTCCTGTTGCCATCATTGGCGAACCGAACGTAGGAAAATCTACCTTATTAAATGCTTTACTAAATGAAGAAAAGGCAATTGTTTCTGATATTGCGGGTACTACTCGCGATGCGATTGAAGATGAATTGATTATTGAGGGAGTAGTGTTTCGTTTTATTGATACTGCTGGGATTCGAGAAACGGAGGATATTGTTGAAAGTATTGGGATAAAAAAGGCGTATGAAAAGGCTGAAAATGCCCAATTGATTATCTTTTTAATCGATGCTAATAAATACATACATTCTAAAGAATTATTTTTAGAAGAGATTGAAACTATTAAAGAGCGTTTTCCTAACAAGCGTTTGTTGGTCATCGCTAATAAAATTGACACGTTATCTTGTCATGATATTGCTATTTTAGAATCTGAAATTGACAACTTGATTTTACTTTCTGCGAAACAAAATATAGGGGTGGATGCCTTAAAAAAAGAGCTTATTTCGTTGGTGAATATGGGGGCTTTAAGTAACAATGAAACGATTGTTACGAATTCTCGTCATTTCGAAGCATTGACTTTGGCATTAGAGAGTATTAATTCGGTTAAAAATGGTATTGAGTTGGGTATTTCTTCTGACTTATTTGCTATTGATATTCGTGAATGTTTGCGTCATTTAGGAAATATTACTGGTGAATACGACGTTGATAAGGATATTTTAGGTCATATTTTTGGAAATTTTTGTATCGGCAAGTAATTCACGTTCTAATTCTATAAAGATAGTATACAGTTCTTTTATACTTTGGCTTGATGTGTAAAACGTATAACGCATGAGGTTGCTAAATAACGAAAAACATAAATAATACACTTATGTGTCTCTTTTATTGGTCTTAAATGTAGTTGATGGTTATTAGATATTTGTATTTTAAAGTATCGTATTTTTTATAGTGAGATTACTATGCTTTGTTCGTAATGATGTAAAAATGAACTTCACGTGATTTGTCTTTGTTTGTGATGAACAATGATTTTAACCATTAGATAATTAAAAATCCTCGTAGGTTGAGAAGCCCACGAGGAATTTTTTTAAATGGATAATCCTTTTATTTGTTTGTATTCGTTAGAGGTTTGTCCGTATTGTGCTTTGACAAAGTTTTTTATATCCTGTGTTTGTTTGCTTAGGGTATTATATAGTTCTTTTCTTTGTTCTATGACGGGTTTTAAGGTAGCCAATGCTGTGTTTACTGCTTCTGTACTTGCTTCTGCTGCTGTTGCCAAGGTGGTTAAAGAGGCTATACTTAGGGTTTCGTTTGCTGGGGCATAGCTTTCTCCTAAGGTAGTGAGTATGTCGATGATGTTTTTAAAGTTTGCTACTCGACTTGCATAGGTTCTTTCTATTTGACTAATTGTTTTGGTATCGGTTTGTTCTTTGGTTGTCGCTTTTTTTGGCACTTGTCCGCGAATTTTGTTTACAAGGGTACTTATTTGTGAGAGTTCTATACTATCTTTTCCTTTTAGGGCTTCTACAAAGGCTCTTATGGGCGCTAGTTGCTTGTCTATAGCGTTTTCATTTTCTGTAAAAATCTTTTTTCGTTCGTTTGTTTTTAGCGTATAGTCTGCTTTTACGTTGTTGTAATTGGTTTGTAGGGTTTCTATCTGCTCGATAGTTTCGGTAAGTTTTGCTACAGATGCTTCTTCTACCGGTGGTTGATAGTTGGTAAAGTTGCTTACAATGGTTTTTAGTTTTTTGGCATTTCCTAGTCTGCTAGAAAATGACTTCTGTGATGTTGAAGACATAACAATTTGATTTAGGTTAAACAATTTTGGTTAAACTTATATTTTATTTGTTTGCTAGTCAAATTATCGTATCGCAATTCACTGTTTTTAACAGCTATTTAACGCTTCGTAAGATACTGTTGTTAAGATTTTTATAATGTATAATGCTCCTTTTAGCTTGTTAGACATTCCTATTGCTCTGCTAGGCTTTCCTGTTTGCTTGTTAGATGTTCCTCTTAGCTTGTTATACGTTCCTTTTGGCTTGTTAGGTGTTGCTCTTAGGTTGTTAGGTGTTTCTCTTAGCTTGTTAGGTGTTTCTCTTAGCTTGTTAGGTGTTAATGTTGGGTTGTACTACTACCCGATTAAGAATTTCTATCAATTTTTTATTGAGCTATGTATTCTAGTTATTGTTATTCATTTTTTCTTGATAAAAAACGAATCAAAAAATCAAGTCTGTAATCAGGAAATTGCTACGCAACACTCATTTTAAAAGCTTCATGCTTAAAGCCTTGGTTTGCAATTTCGCTTTTACATTCGTTATTTCTTATTACAGACCTGTTTTAAGTTTTGTCAATAATATTAGAAATCAGCTACCGAACGATTGTATTTTGTGGTGTGTCTATTAATTCATGCGACCGACATGTAAACAGTATCTAACTGACCTTTTTCTCCTGCATAATCTATAAAATTACAATACAGTTACTTTAGTTCTAGTTATTCATTTTTTCTTGATAAAAAAAGAATCAAAAAATCAAGTCTGTAATCAGGAAATTGCTAAGCAACACTCATTTTAAAAGCTTCATGCTTTAAGCCTTGCTTTGAAATTTCGCTTTTATATTCGTTATTTCTTATCACAGACCTGTTTTAAGTTTTGTGCATAATATTATAAATCAGCTACCGAACGATTGCATTTTGTGGTAGGTCTATTAATTCATACAATCTACATGTAAACAGTATCTAACTCACCTTTTTCTACTACATAATCTATAAAATTACAATACAGGTACTTTAGTTACTGTTATTCATTTTTTCTTGATAAAAAACGAATCAAAAAATCAAGTCTGTAATCAGGAAATTGCTACGCAACACTCATTTCAAAAGCTTCATGCTTAAAGCCTTGCTTTGCAATTTCGCTTTTACATTCGTTATTTCTTACTACAGACCCGTTTTAAGTTTTGTACATAATAGTAGAAATCAGCTACCGAACGATTGTATTTTGTGGTGCGTCTATTAATTCATATAACCTCAATGCAAACAGTATCTAACTGACCTTTTTCTACTGTATAATCTATAAAACTACTATTCAGGTACTTTAGTTATTGTTATTCATTTTTTCTTGATAAAAAAACGAATCAAAAAATCAAGTCTGTAATCAGGAAATTGCTACGCAACACTCATTTTAAAAGCTTCATGATTAAAGCTTTGCTTTGCAATTTCGCTTTTACATTCGTTATTTCTTATTACAGACCTGTTTTAAGTTTTGTACATAATAGTAGAAATCAGCTACCGAACGATTGTATTTTGTGGTGCGTCTATTAATTCATATAACCTCAATGCAAACAGTATCTAACTGACCTTTTTCTACTGTATAATCTATAAAACTACTATTCAGGTACTTTAGTTCTAGTTATTCATTTTTTCTTGATAAAAAAACGAATCAAAAAATCAAGTCTGTAATCAGGAAATTGCTACGCAACACTCATTTTAAAAGCTTCATGATTAAAGCTTTGCTTTGCAATTTCGCTTTTACATTCGTTATTTCTTATTACAGACCTGTTTTAAGTTTTGTACATAATATTAGAAATCAGCTACCGAACGATTGTATTTTGTGGTGTGTCTATTATATCGTTAAAGCTTTCTTTAAAGAGACCATTCAATAATGTGTGTTACATATCATAAAAATTAATAGGTTTCTGGAATTCCGTAAGAATTTGTATACCCCTTGTAGTAAGTTCGTTGGAGTTATATAATTTATTAACAAATAACAATATCGCGTTAATAACTTTGTTTTAGGTAAAGCTTTGGTTTTAATATATTTGATAACATATAGAAATGGCTAAACTTTACGATATCCCATGTTTTTATCGGGATAACAAAACTAAAGTTTGGGATAAAACGAGTTGGCAACAATATCAAAAACACAATGAGAATAATTTACAGTATTGTTTTCCTATTTTTTTTATTCAGTTGTAAGGAAAAAATTGAATTTCATCAAAATCTTGATTTGATTTGGAAAACTAAAGATGTAAATTGGAGCACAAGTTCATTAAAATTAGATAGTGACTTTATCTATGGATACACAATGAATGATAGTGTGTTTAAATTAAACGTATCTACTGGAAAAATGTTATGGAAAAGATATTCACGTGGTAGTTATGCTAATTTAAGTCCTGAAATTTACAAAGAAGGTATTTATTTTGGTGGAGCAGATGCATTAAAGGCTTTCAGCACAAATGGAGATTTACTTTGGTCAGAATCCACAAGTTCAAAAACAATTGGACTAATAATTATTGATTCGATAATATTTAATACTAGATCTAGTAAAGGACTATTTGCAAATCATTTAAAAAATGGAAAAGAATTATGGAGTATTGAACCTGATTATCAATTGTTATCAACATCTAAACCTTCACTAAAAGATAGTCTATTGATTATTGGAAATTTTAATTACAAAAAGAATATTGGGAATCATTTAACTTGTATTAATCTTAACAAGAAGGATATTGAATGGGAAATTGTTAATAAAGGATATTTAAACAGTCAAGTAATTATTGATAATAAAAGTGTGTTTTTCAATTCTGATTCATCATATCTAAAAGGGTTCACTTACAAAGCGGATTTAGTAACTGGTAAAATATTATGGAAGATTAGAACAGATCCCGAAGTATTCTTAAAACCATTACTAAATAATTATAAACTTTATATAAATTCCTATGAAAATGGCATTATATGTTTAGACACTAAAAACGGAGAAATTATTTGGAATACCAAAAATAAAAATTTAGATGCTGGAACTGACTTTATACTTCATAAAGAAATACTATACTTTGGAACACAGGACAGAAAATTTTTAGGAATAAATGGAAAAGGCGAAATAGTATTTAAATCCGAATTTGAATATGGAATTGGTAATCCATTTATTTACAAAGGAGATATTTATGTTAACGACGGAAATGGAAGATTATTCAAAATAAAAAATACAGTTGCCAACATCGGGTATGCAACATTTGGCGATTAGTGTTTTGCGTTCAGTTTTAGCTCGCATTTCGTTTTTCGCAACGGGAGACAGATATTCGCTCCGAAGAGCCAAACATTGCATACCCAAAACGTTAGGCACAAGCAAAAAAAACCGAGAATAAAATGGCAGTTTGGCAATACCAATTGAATATCGTTCCAAAGAAAACTATACTCGAAAAATACGGAACTATTCCAAATGAACTTTTAATTAACGATGAAGGTTGGGAAAAATATTGGGAAAATATAGTTGATATTGAAAACTTACCTGAACCTGATTTTGAAGATGCAAATACCATAAAATGGTGGAAAAATATTAAAATCGAAATAAAAAAAACGACTGAACAGATTGACAAATTAGTTACGCGAGCAAATTGGGGACAAGATTCATTGGACTCTATAAATTGGAAAGGAAATTCGGAAATTAAAGAAGACAATGACTGTTTTTTATCTTTTGACCCAAAAACTCAAATTATAGAAGATTTTCATTTTCGAACAGATTTAAGGAAAAAAGAAAATATTACCATTTTTTTGAACGGAATGCTCAATTTATGTGAGCGAAATGATTTAATGGTTTTTAATACAAATGGAATTTTACTTGAGCCAAAATCCGAATTGATATTTGAAGACTTGAAAAAATCAAACGCAGTAAAATTTTTGACAGACCCAGAAAAATTTATTGATAAGATTGCGGAAAAAGAAAATAATAGAAAACCAAAAAAAGATAGTTTTTGGTCGAAAATAAAAGCACTTTTGGAATGAAAAGCCAGTGCCTAACAAAGAACTGAGGATAAAACCAAATAAAATTTAATAAATTTTGGCTAAAGTACTTCTGTAATTTTCGTCATAGGGTAATCCATTTTTAACCACAGCAAAAGCTTGTTTTAGTAATTTATTACAAATTGCTATTAATGCTAATTTTTTACTCTTTCCTTTTGCCACAATGCGGTCATAAAGTGCTTTACATGCCTTGTTGTATTTACAGGCATTGAAACTGCATAAAAACAATAAATTCCTAAGTTTTACATTGCCTATTTTACTTATTCGAGCTTTGCCTTTTACGCTACTTCCTGACTCCCTGATTAAGGGTGTTATTCCTGCATAACTACACAATTGTTTGTAGTTATCAAATCGTTCAAAATTATCTGTCAAAACCAATAATTGTATTGCTGTTTTTTCTCCTATACCAGGAATACTTTTTAATAATGTCAAACTTTCTTGGTGATTATCTTTTACACTTTTTAGAAGCTCCTTTTCCAAATTTTTCATCTCTTTTTGTAAGCTTTTTAATTGCTTCTTTAACGACTTTAAGACTATGTTTGAAGGTGTGCCCAAAGTCATTTCACCATGGATTTTATTTTTTAATTGAGTGCTTTGTTTTGTATAAACACTAAGTAATCTAGATAGTTGTAAGTTTTCTTGTCACTTTTTTGAATCACCAAACCATTGTCTCGGATTCATTTGTTTGCCATAATCTTGGATAAGTTTCGAATCGCTCTTGTCTGTTTTTATTTTTGATAATTTCATCTGTCCAAATCGCTTAATCTTTAAAGGGTTTACCACAGAAACCTTGACTCCTTGATCTAACAAATAATACGCTAATTGATGATGGTAATAACCTGTTGCCTCCATCACACAATGAGAGTCAACAACAAGAAGCTTTTTAAATTTTTTAAACCCTAAAAGGGTATTTTTAAATTGATGATTTTTACCGTCAAAATCACATACATCAAAGACATCTTTACTAATGTCTATTCCAAAAATTTGCGTATTTTTATGTATAACAAAAAAAATGATAAAGAGCCAATCTACAGAGAATTCAACAACTTAAAATCGAAGTCTATTACTTCATAGAACTGAACTAATTTAACGTAGAAAAGAGAGGGGATTTTGAATGTTGACGAGATACAATTCTCACCGTATATAATAACCTTATTCCTCTCTTTGGTTCTTTTGATTTATATTTTATTTAGTACCTAAATTTAATAAAATGCTAACTTAAGCCGTATAAAATTAATTGCTAAATTAGTTCCTAACAAAAGGTCATTGCAGTTTTGCTAACTCTGATTTTCCTGCGGAAAATCCTCTCACACAAAACCGCAGCTATTTTTATACCAAACGTGCAACCAAAAGAAACAATGAAAAGTCAATTTCTAATATTGATAATGTCAATCATTTTTTTCAGCTGCAGTGAGCAGAAAAAAGAAAAATTGGCAGTTGAAAAGAAACCTGAAAGTGTTGAGACTTCAAAAAAGCGAATCGACACTTTGACAATTTCTGAACGTCAAAATTTAACAGACAAAAGCGTCATTGAACGATACTTCCCTGAAGAAAATGAAACCGTAAAATTTGACACAATTATATCCGCTCAAAATCTTAAAATTTCGATTCAAAGTACAACTCTTGACTCATACGTTACAAACGAATTTGAAAGTGACGGGATAAAGTATATTGATAAGTATAGGGACAGCAAAAAGCATTTAAGAATACTAAAGGGAAACCAATTAATCTTGGACACTACGTTCGTTAAAGAAACCTTTGTGGATTATGCAGGACAAGATTTCCTTGATATTGCGAATTTGCACGGATATTGGTTCAATGGAATTGATGAAAACGTACTTGAATTTTTTGGAGCAATTAACAAACCCGAAACGGATTGGTCATATGCATTTTATCATTTTTTTGACTTATCAAATCAAAAGTTTAGAATCGAAGAACATATTGACGAAGAAATATAATAAAGGCAGCACACAACAAAACCTATACGCAATGCCCTTCGGGATACTGCGCATAGCCAAACCGTTGCCAGTAATGTAAAAACACCTCGTTAAAATTCAGCAGATGAACAATAAACTGAACATTTTTTGTAACATTAAATAGAAATTGAACACTAATTGTTCAATGATTAAAGATATAATATTTCAAATAAAATACTCGTTTTCTCAAATATCCTTCAATCGAAAAAGAGAGTTAAATCAAAGGTTAAAAGAATCATTTGGAAAACTGAAAGATGATTCCTTTGACTTTAATAACATAGAAAAATACTTCAGAAATAAAGATAATTCAAAAGCATATCAAGTATTATCAGACAAAACTTGTAACGACTTGGATTTTGATGATTTGTTTATGTTTCTTGACCGAACTCATTCAAAAGTAGGTCAACAATACTTTTACAATAATCTTCGGACAATAAAAGTAAATGAAAAGCAAACCAAGCTAAACGAAGAAATAGTAACCGAATTATCAAAAAATTTCAAATTAAGAATTTCGGTTCAAAAAAAGCTTGAAAAACTAAAACATAAAGATGCTTACTACATAACTACATTATTTCAAGAAGAACACATTAATCAACCAAAATGGTTTTTTATTATAAAATTATTGTCGTTTACAAGTCTACTATCATTGATTTTTGGATTTTTTAATCCTATATTTTTCATAGTTCTATTAGGCGTTTTCTGCGTGAATTTTGTGCTTCATTATTGGAACAAAAATAATTTAGTACAATATGTAAGTTCAATTCCGCAGCTTTTAAGACTTAATAATATCGCTTCTCATTTATTTACAAACCCATTATTTAAAAAAATAAATCCTGACTTGCCAAAGTCAATAAAATTAATAAATGAAGTTAAAAATAGAATGTCATTTTTTCAACTCGAAGCTAAACTTCAAGGAGAATTTGAAATCATAGCTTGGTTTATATTTGAGATTTTTAAAACAATGTTTTTGCTTGAGCCTTTATTATTATTTGGAGTTTTAAAAAGGTTAAATAAAAAAAGAGAAGAAATAGAAAACGTTTTTAAGTTTGTTGGACATATTGATATGCTAATTTCAATAGCGTCTTTAAGAAACGGACTTAAAACATTCTGTTTGCCAATTATTAATGATGGAGATAAAATCATTGTTGAAAATATCAGTCATCCTTTAATTTTTAATTGCACAACTAATAGTATAAAAATATCTGAAAAATCCATACTTCTTACAGGCTCAAATATGTCTGGAAAAACTTCTTTTATTCGTGCAATTGGACTAAATGTAATAACTGGATTTACAATTAATACTTGTTTTGCAAAATCAATGACTTTTCCTTTGTTAAAAGTGTTTTCGGCTATCCGAATAAGTGATGATTTAATGAACGACAAAAGTTATTATTTTGAAGAAGTATTAACCATTAAGGAAATGCTTAAAGAGAGCGCAAGCAAAAATAAAAACCTGTTTCTTTTAGATGAAATATTTAAAGGTACAAATACAGTAGAGCGTATTTCTGCTGGAAAATCTGTTTTATCTGCTTTATCAAAGAATAATAATAAAATATTGGTTTCAACTCACGACATAGAATTAACCGATATGCTTTCGGACGAATATGATCTGTACCATTTTAGTGAAACAGTAAATGACAAGAATGTAGGTTTTGATTACAAACTGAAAGTAGGAAAATTAAAAAATAGAAACGCAATTAGAATACTTGAAATTAATGATTACCCAAAAGGGGTTGTGAAAGAAGCAATCGAAATAGCAAAAGAATTAGATAAAACATATTTAGCGAAAAACACTACTGGCAACAACGGTAGCTGATGCACAACCCCAAATTTCAAAAAAAGGAATTCATTTTAAAGCTATGTAAGGGCTTTATTTTGAACGAAGCCAAAACTTTAACACCTGATTTTCTTCTTTTAGAAAGCTTACAACAAAAGCTGTTAAGTAATTGGGTACATTTTTTAACCAAAACACAAAAGCAACCGCTTTGGCCTCAGTTTTAGTAGGTTTACCCAAGAATTTTAATAGTTTTTTAATGTTGTATGCAGCCCCTGCCATGAGCATGCACTTGTTCGCCCCATCGATACCACTAACATTGACTTAGCCCAAGCCCATATACTGTGTGAAAGTTCCAAAAACGGGTTCTACCGTGCTTTGTCGTTTGGCTTTGATGTAACGTTCCTGTCGACTGTTTACCTAGGCGATATTGCGCTCATACTGCGCCTAGTAATAGATAATTGACATACAATAATGTAACATGAAAATCGCTCGTTTATTGAAAAAAATAAAATCGTATATTGGGGTTGTGCAACAGGCACATCGTGTAAAAATAATTCCTTGGTTCTAGCCTACTCGGAAAATCCTGGCGGATTTTCAGTTTGGTGTGTAATTGCAAAGTTAAGTGTTAACCCACGCAACTACTCATAGCCGAGACGTTAGGCAAGATTTAAAAAACACCATCGAATGAAAGAAAATTTATTGAAAATATCTATATTCCTACTCTTAACAATTTCATTTACAAGTTGTGAATCACAAAACAAAATTAAGAACCTTTTAGGAGTTGAAGTTTCAACTGACTCAATTAATACTTTCCTCAAATCGAGAATGGACTCATTGAATATTCCCGGACTTTCAATTGCAGTCATAAATGACAGTAAAGTAGTTTATCACAAAAATTTTGGATTTGCCAACGTTGAAAAAAAGTTACCAGTTACCAACAAAACCATTTTCGAAGCTGCATCAATCTCAAAATCAGTATTTGCTTTTTTTGTAATGAAATTTGTTGAAGAAGGCAAATTGGATTTAGATAAACCCTTGTATGAATATTTACCATATGAAGATATAGCCAATGACGAAAGGTATAAGAAAATAACAGCACGTATGGTTTTAAGCCATAGGTCAGGATTTCCGAATTGGAGAGAAAATGAAGACGATAAAAAATTAAAAATAAAGTTTGACCCAGGAACAGCTTATGAATATTCTGGAGAAGGTTATCAATATCTCGCTATGGTTCTGAAAAAAATAGAAAATACGGATTGGAACGGTTTAGAAGCTCTTTTTCAAAAGAAAGTCGCAGAACCATTAAAAATGGAACATACAGTATTTATACCAACATCTTATACAGAAAAAAATAAGGCAGAACCTTATAACAATCAAGGCGATTGGATTGATTTAAAAAATGATTATTGGTACAAAAAAGATAAAGGAAAATTCGTTGCACCTTCATCTATGCTGACAGAACCGATAGACTTTTCAAAATGGATGATTGGAATAATGAATAACAAAATTTTATCTAAAGAAAGTTATTCCGAATTGCTAAAACATCATTCAAAAATATCTACATCTTCAACTGGAATTAGTGTTTATTATGCTTTAGGTTTTTTAACAGCTGATAAAGTTTATAGTAACACCTATTTTCACGGAGGAAACAACGCTGGATTTACTTGCTCATATCTTATAGAAACAGAAAAAAAATGGGGATATATTCTTTTCACCAATTCAGAGTATGGAGAAAAACTCGGAGATGAAGTTTGGAATTATTTTGAAAAGGAGAGTGAATAAAAAACGTTGCCTAACAACGGTAGCTGATGCACAACTCCCAAATTTCAAAAAAATGGAATTCATTTTAAAGCTATGTAAGGGTTGTATTTAGAACGAAGCCAAAATTTTTAACTCCTTATTTTACTTTTTTTCTGAGCTTAAAACGAAATTTATTAAGTGACATCGTACGTTTTTTAACCAAAACACAAAAGCAACCGCTTTGGACTCAGTTTTAGTAGGTGTACCCAAGAATTTTAATAGTTTTTTAATGTTATAAGCCGCCCCAGCCATGAGCATGCACTTATTCGCCCCATCGATACCCCTAACATTAACTTTGCGCAAGCCCATATACTGTGTAAGAGTTCCAAAAACAGGCTCCACAATTTAATCTGCGATAAAAGTTTTCTTGGGGTACATGCGCACTCAACTGAAAGAAAGTGAACAGTTTTTCTTAATACGTTTTTTGTCTTACATGATTAAATATACAGTTTATATATCTGAAAAACAATAACTTAATATAAAAAACCTCTTCCATATTGTAAAAAATAAATCGTATATTGGGGTTGTGCAACAGACACAATGGCTATAGTCAATACGGGTTTTGGTGCTTAATCCGAAGTTTATAGCTTTTAACCAAGTCTGCCAAATCTTTTGATTTGGCTTTAAAAATGAAAAGATAAAACAAAATAAGAAGTTTTAGCTAAGTGCTTAATCGGAAATTCATTACTTTTAATTCCCGTACTAACCATAACCGAGATGTTCTAGCCAATTCCTACCTTTATGGAAAAAATGAATAATTACTTTAGTTTAACGTTTAATTAGCTGAAAAAAGTAAAAAACACGCCTAAAAAACAGAAACATTAATGGCTGCTTTTCAGAACGATAAAAAAAGGTTGAGTCAGAATCTGAAGCAACCAAATGAATATTAAAGCATCTTATAGGTAACTTTAAAATGAATAACTATGAAAATAAAAATTTTAATATTTCTCTTTGGAATTGGAATTTTAAGCAGTTGTAATAATGATGATAATTCGGATTTTGAATCGACGTCAATTAATTTTACTGAAATTGGAAAAGGTGCCTTATACGGAAATGGACAAGAAGGAATCCCCGAATCTAATATGATTATTAAAAATACGAATGAATGGCATAATCTAATTTCTCAAATGAACTCTGTAAATAATGTAAGCGACAATTTTACAGAAATAAATGTGGACTTTGACGAGTTTTTAATCGTCGCAATCTTCCTTGAAGTAAAAGGACAAGGATGGGGAATTCAAACTGAAAATGTTATTGAAAATGAGAATAACATAACTATTTCTACTCTTGAAACTGAATATGAGACTTCAGTTATGACTCAACCTTTTTGTATAGTAAAAATGTCGAATACTGAAAAAACAATAATAGTGGAATAAAAACTACACACAACAATGGTAGCTGATGCACAACCCCAAAATTTCAACAAATGGAATTAATTTTAAAGCTATGTAAGGCCTTTATTTAGAACTAAGCCAAAACTTTAACACCTGTTTTTCTGTACTGGAAAAATAATCAAGAAATTATTTCTGTTTTGTATAGAGGTACTAGTTACACAAAACCTAACTAAAACATTAAAATCAGTTAGTAAGAACACTTGTGCTTTTTCTTGTTTTTTGCTATTATTCTTATACACGGTGTTTATATAGGTAAAAACACCTCGAGTACATTTGTACTGGAGGTGTTCTTATGATTTACAGGTACCTTTTTATTTCAAGAATTGATATTGAATACCAAACATTATCATAGATGTAGTCATATCGTAAGCTACTGTAGTTCCAGGGATTTTTCCAAGCGGATTTGTAGGGCTAATCGCACTCGGGTCAAGTAGAGTTCCTTGAGTTTTGCCATCGCTTGTACCATAGTGGTATACCGCATCTATTTGCCATTTGTTTGTAAGTTCGTAACTTAAACCAAGCTGATATGCATTTCTAATAATTGCGGGAGCTGGGGTAGAGAAAAACGCTAATTCTTCTGCTATCGGATTAGAACTGTGTGTGTAACCAAAACGTAAAGGTAGTTTATGAATTCCTTTGTATTGGGCACCTACAGATAAAACTGAAATGTTATTCCATCCAAATCCCTGTACGGCTCCTGTTGGAAAACCGTTGTCTCCCATTTGCCATCCACTAGCTTTGAATCCCTCTGTATCTTCATACAAAACTCTTCTAAAATCTAATGCTAAATCAATATTATTAATTGAATATCCTATTCCCATAGAAACTATTGCTGGATAATCCATTTGAAATGCTACTTCTGGTGCAGATGACCCATCTAAATAGGTGTTTTTAAATTCGAAAGCATTAAATTTTTGTGCTGTTTTATAAGAAGCTCCTAATTTGATACCAGCTTTTGAATCATAGAAAATACCAAATTGTGCGCCAAAACCTATAGCAGATGCCTTGTCGGATACTGGATAGCCTTTTCCTATTTCGTTTGGTAATTGAGGGAAGTCTGGTGCTGCCAAAGGATTGGGTTCTAAAGTTAAAGCGGCATAGTTTATATTTGGTTGTATTCCAATAGATACTTTGTCTGATAGTTCGTAAGCCCAAGTTCCTGAAACTTGTAACAACATGTAATCAGATTGAACGCGACCAAATCCTCTAAAAGCTTGAGGCCAAAGAATAGGATTAGAATTACTAGGATCCCAATTCATATTAGGATTTCCATCCGCACTAAAAGGCAAGTTAGTTTCCTGCGGAAAAGTAACTCCGAATCCGCTAATACCAAAGGCAGAAAGCCCAAAGGTATGTTTGCTATCCTCCTTAGCCCAGAGCATGGCAATGGCTGGCATTAACGACAATCCTCTTTCATCTTCGGTAGTGCCAAAAACTGGTGGTGATTCAGGTGATCCTGGTCCCATATCACCTGCTTGGAAGAGCATACCGCTAGGTAAACTCGAACTTAGTGATGGAGAAGAAAAGAATAAACCCACATCAAACTTTATAACTTTATGATCGAAGGCAGCTACAGAGGCAGGATTCCAATGCATAGCACCAGAAATATCAAGAGGCTGTGCAGTTGCTGCTCCACCCATAGACATATTAACAGCCCCTACTCCTTGCATAATATGACCTGTTTGCGCATATAGTCCTATGGAAAAAAATAAAACAATTAATTTTGGAAATGTTGTTTTCATGGTAAAATTTTTAAAAAATTCTATAAATTTTTGGCTGTATTAAAATTGAATTCACCTGTGCGAATTCTTCAATTAATTACTGACCGAGCACAAAATTAAGAGTGATTTATTCCTGTAGTTATGACAATTATCATTGTTGGAATTTCATGACTTTTTGAAGTAAATAAAAAAGCTAAAAACTGAATAAGGATAGGAGTTATAGCGGTTTTTTTCTTTTGTAACATTAGTTACAGAACGATGTTTGATTATAAAATATCGTATAACTTCTATTTTTTTTTTGAACTATTTAGAAATTAGTGCTTTTAAAGGTTTAGGTAATATGGAAAGAAAGTATGCTTAATTTATGTATGCGTACGACACAAACTATGTGTACTTTATTGGATAAAACTTTGCTTTCTTTTTCATAAACATATTGTAAATATTTTTAAAACATAAAAATCTCTCAATAAACAGTTGCTTATTGAGAGATTTTATTGTGTAATCCTATTGAAACTATAATAGTTTTCAGGACTAGCTTTTAGTTAATTTACTCAAATATATTGAATTAATACATTGTTTGTAAAGCTCTTATGTCGTTTGAGTTGAACTCACCGTCTTCGTTTGAGCTAAAGCATGCTAACATTAATGAAGTTGAATCGTATCCTGTTGGTGTACCTGATAGATGGTTCGCTCCTACACCAGCAGTTCCTTCGTTTACGTTTTGTCCACAACTTTGACGGCTAAACCAATCTGTATGTCTGAACCCTACTGAATGTCCGATTTCGTGTGTAATTACGTGCTCGTTTACGTTGGTTGTATACCCTGATAATCCGTAGATTTGTACAAACTTGTATGGTAAACCACCGCTTGGGAAACCTGCACTACCTCCTGAACCTGACTGGTTCGGATTGCGGTACACTACCATATCTTTATCATCATAGTTGGTACCAAACGTTAATGTAAAGCTTATAGAAACTCCACTTAAACGATTGTAGTTGTTTACCGCCCACTGCAATGCCGTTTGTTCTTTACTAGAAAGACCGTAACCACCGCCTCCTGTATATCCAATAATAGAAATATTTCTACCTTGAGATACTAAGTTGTTGGTTGAATACTGGCGTCCTGATAAACCTTCTTCTTTGGCTTTTGCTAAGGTAAATAACTGCTCTTCTGTCATTACTACGTCTTCTTCAATGAATAAACGTACTTCAGAAGTTCCGTCAGGGAAATAAAAATTGTCGTAACGAATGTGCTCAACGTTAAGTTCCAATTTAGCTGCAGCATCTACAACTTCTTGAGGAACTGGTTTTAATCCCGGGTTTTCGCTAGATTGCTCTACGATTCCTGAATCTTTAACTTGGTCGTTTTCGCTTGAACATGAGGTGAAGAACACACCCACTGATAAGCCCATAATTAGGGCTAACTTTGTTTTTTTCATGGTATGAAGGGTTTTTAAAATTCGCAGTAAAACTACACATTAGATTCAAAATTGTGAAATAATCACAATGAAAAAGTTAAAAAAAAGAATATTTAAACAGAAAAATCATAAAATATTAAATATTAAACAATTTAAATAAAAACTAAACATATAAAAAATGAATATCAATTCAATGATTTTAGTTTGGGGTATGGCAGTATTGATTTTATTATTTTTTCCTTTGAAACCCTTTTTATACGATATATGGTTTTTTATTTCGTATTCAGGTCTATTGTCTCTTCGAGTAAAATTAGTTGAATGAAATGAAAATAATTTTGTATTGAGGAGTGATAGCATATTTCTCAGTACAGCCGAAGTACAATTTTTAATTCATTATCATTCTTAAAAATCACTATCATTGAGTTCTTTTCTTAACGACTTGGATTTTACATGGAATACTCTTTTTCTAAGTTATTTTTCTTTTTCCATTGATGAAAAAGAAACAAAAAATCTAGTCTTAACCAGCCTGCTCTCAAAAATAATTCTATAACTACCATTAGATTTGCTTGACAATTTTTTTTCTGTTGTCTCAAACTCACACTATACGAAAAAATTATTCGTAAATTTTATAAAAGTGTTATTTTACTAGAATATGTTGTTCAGAAATCATGTTCAATACATAAAAGCTCCCTATCTTGACGATAGGAAGCTTTATAATTACAAATATTGAGATTATATAATGGTACTTTGACCCATGTGAATATTCTGAAAATTTAAATCACTGTCTTCTTGATTGTATATATAGTCTGCTATAAAATCGCCTACTTTACTTGTTGAAAACGGATTTTTCGTATTGATATCTTCGGTGGTTATGCCTAATTCAAGAGATTTTTGTACTGCTTTTTCTACTACTTCTGCTTCTTCATTTAAACCTAAGTGTCTTAGCAATAATGCTGTTGATAATATCGATGCTAAAGGGTTTGCAATATCTTTTCCTTTTGCTTGCGGAAAAGATCCATGAATTGGCTCAAAGAGTGCATTCTCTTTTCCTAAAGAGGCCGAAGCTAGTAAGCCTATCGAACCGCCAATTACACTCGCTTCATCAGAGAGTATATCTCCGAAAAGATTTTCTGTTAGTATTACATCAAAATCTTTCGGATTTAATATTAATTTCATCGCTGCGTTATCAACATATAAAAAATCAAGTTCTACATCAGGATATGTTACTGCCATTGCTGTTACGGTTTTACGCCATAATCTTGAAGTTTCTAACACATTGGCCTTGTCTACCAAAGTTAATTTTTTTCTTCTTTTTTGAGCTGATTGAAAAGCTAGGTGTGCTATTCTTTCGATTTCTTCTATTGTATATGAACAGCCATCAAAAGCATGCTTTCCATCATCACTCAATTCTTTAAGTCCAAAATAAATGCCTCCTGTTAGCTCTCGATAAATGGTAATATCTGTTCCTTCAATTCTATCCTTTTTAAGAGGAGAGTTGTGTAGTAACGTATCGTATGCCTTTACAGGTCTCACATTACAAAACAATCCTAATTCTTTTCTTAACTGTAACAACCCTTGCTCTGGACGTACTTTTGCTGCTGGGTTGTTATCGTATTTTGGGTCTCCAATAGCTCCGAACAATATGGCATCACTTGTTTTACACAATTCAATGGTTTCTTTTGGCAATGGATTTCCTGTTTTGTCGATTGCACAAGCTCCCATCAGGGCTTCTTTAAACAAAAACGTATGATCGAAAATATTTCCTACTGCTCTTAGCACTTTTTTTGATTGTTCTGTTACTTCAGGTCCTATACCGTCTCCTGATATTACTGCTATCGTATATTTCATACTTTTACGTCGTTATTTTAAATTCGGACACAACCCACCTATTTCACCCTTCACCTTAAAATAGGCGTTATCTTAGTTGTTTGCTGTGTCCTTTTTAATTACATTTTTTAATTTATTATTTAAAAAAACTAATGGTTAGCATGTGCTAACTCAAAATCTTGT
The DNA here is from genome assembly GCF_029853675.1 of Tenacibaculum tangerinum. NCBI lineage: Bacteria > Pseudomonadati > Bacteroidota > Flavobacteriia > Flavobacteriales > Flavobacteriaceae > Tenacibaculum > Tenacibaculum tangerinum. The sequence goes on from NZ_CP122539.1 coordinate 792,833, forward strand.
ATCCTATTTTTTTTACTCATTAGAAAATCAATATCATCGTAACCATTTATCATACATAGCTTTTTGTATGGGTTGATTTCAAATCTTACATTTCCTATTGGTGTTTTTAATATCTGTTCTTCTAAATCGACAATTATGGTTGTATTTGGTTGTTCTGTAACTTTTTTTAAAAGTTTTGCTAAGTATTCTTTAGATACTTGTACAGGTAATATGCCGTTATTAAGTGCATTTCCTTTAAAAATATCGGCAAAAAAACTACTAATTACAACTTTAAATCCGTAGTCTGCCAAAGCCCATGCTGCATGTTCTCTACTCGAACCACATCCAAAATTATCTCCTGCTATTAAAATGCTTCCGTTATAGTTTTTGTCGTTTAGTACAAAACGTTTATTTAAGCTTCCTTCTTTTGTATATCGCCAATCTCTAAACAGGTTATCTCCAAAGCCTTTTTTATTGGTTGATTTTAAAAAACGTGCAGGTATAATTTGGTCGGTATCTACGTTCTCAGTAGGTAGTGGTATTGCCGTATCTATTAGTTTCGTAAATTTCTCCATCAGTTTAGCTGTTTTGTAAAATCTGTAATTTTTCCTTCTACTGCTGTTGCAGCAGCCATTAGCGGACTTGCCAAGATGGTTCTTGCTCCTTGACCTTGTCGTCCTTCAAAGTTTCTATTTGAAGTTGACACACAGTATTCTCCTTCTGGTATTTTATCGTCGTTCATTGCTAAACAAGCTGAACATCCTGGTTGTCGTAATTCAAATCCTGCGGCTTCAAAAACTTCTTGTAAGCCTTCTTGCTTTATTTGTTTGGCTACTTGTTGCGAGCCTGGTACTAACCAAGCGTTTACATTCGGCGCTTTTTGTTTTCCTTTTATGTAGCTTGCAGCCACTCTAAAGTCTTCTATTCTAGAGTTTGTACAGCTTCCTATAAATACGTAGTTAACAGGCGTATCGATTAACGATGTTCCTTTTTTAAAGTTCATATATTGTAATGACTTTTCAAAGGAAGCATCTTCTAGTTGGGGAATGTTTTCTGAAATTTTTATTCCCATTCCAGGGTTGGTTCCGTAGGTTAGCATTGGCTCAATATCTTCTGCATTGAATGAATATTCTTTATCGAATACTGCTTTTTCATCTGTTTTTAATGTTTTCCAATAGGCTACTTTTTTATCAAACTCATCTCCTTTTGGTGCAAACTCACGTCCTTTCACGTATTCAAAAGTGGTTTGATCTGGGGCTATCATACCTCCTCTGGCTCCCATTTCAATACTCATGTTGCACACGGTCATGCGTCCTTCCATAGACATTTCTTCAAATACATTTCCTGCATACTCACAGAAATATCCTGTTCCTGAGTTGGTACCTAGTTGTGCAATTATATATAAGATTACATCTTTTGGAAGGACTCCTTTTTTAAGTTTTCCGTTTACATTTACACGTAAACTCTTGGGTTTTTCTAATAACAAACATTGACTTGCAAATACTTGTGCTACCTGACTGGTACCAATACCAAAAGCAATCGTACCAAAAGCACCATGTGTTGATGTATGGCTATCTCCACAAACCATGGTCATTCCTGGTTGGGTAATTCCTAATTCTGGTGCCATTACATGCACAATTCCGTTGTATTGATGTCCTAAACCATACAGAGTAATATTGTTTTCTTCACAGTTTTTGCTTAACTGTTCTAATTGATTTCTTGATAGCGCATCTTTTATTGGTAAATGCTGGTTAACAGTTGGTGTGTTATGATCGGCTGTTGCTACTGTTTTATCTGGTCGTGCAATTGGAATCTTACGTTCTTTCAACTCGTTAAATGCCTGCGGGCTGGTTACCTCGTGAATTAAATGCTTATCTATATATAGAATTTGTGGTCCATCTTTCACTGTATATACCACATGTGCATCCCATACTTTATCAAACAATGTTTTTCCCATTAGGCTGCGGCTATTTTTGAAATTTTATTGACTTGTTTCATTATTTGATGAATATCTTCATCTATCACTTCTTTTTGTCTGTCGGCAAATTGCAAGAACGTTTTGTAAGCGGTATCTAGCTGAATTTTAGTTAGCTCATACCCTATCTTTTTGGCTCGATATGCCAAAGCTGCTCTTCCGCTTCTTGCTGTTAATACAATCGCACTCTCGGTAACTCCTACATCTGCTGGATCGATAATTTCATAGGTTTCACGGTTTTTAATAACCCCATCTTGATGTATTCCTGAACTGTGTGCAAAGGCATTGGCACCTACGATGGCTTTGTTAGGTTGCACCGGCATTCCCATACGCTCGCGAACCATCATACTGGTATCGTACAACAGTTTGGTATTGATATCTGTTTGAAGGTTTAAATAAGGGTGTTGCTTTAAAATCATCACCACTTCTTCTAAAGCAGTGTTTCCTGCACGTTCACCTATTCCGTTCACGGTACACTCTATCTGGCGTGCTCCGTTGATTGCCCCTGCAATAGAGTTTGCAGTTGCTAAACCTAAATCGTTGTGGCAATGGCAAGAAATTATTACGTTTTCAATGCCTTTTACATTGTCTTTTAAGTATTTAATTTTTTTTCCGTACTCTTCGGGCAAACAATAACCCGTTGTATCTGGAATATTTAGTACGGTTGCGCCAGATTTTATAACTTCTTCACAAACCTTGGCTAAAAAGGCATTGTCTGTTCTTCCGGCATCTTCTGCATAAAATTCTACATCATCTACAAAATTTTTGGCGTACGAAACCGCTTCTTTGGCACGGGCAATTACTTCTTCTTTTGAAGCTTTAAACTTAAATTGAATATGAGAATCGCTCGTACCTATACCTGTATGAATTCTTGGTTTCTTAGTAAATTTTAAAGCCTCAGCAGCTACTTCAATATCTTTTTTTACAGCTCTTGTTAATCCACAAACAGCAGCATTTTTAACCAATTTCGCTATTTCTTGTACCGATGTAAAGTCACCCGGACTCGAAACAGGAAACCCCGCCTCTATAACATCAACTCCTAAAAAATCGAGCCTTTCTGCAATAATTAGTTTTTGTTGGGTATCTAATTTACAGCCTGGAACCTGCTCGCCGTCTCGTAATGTTGTATCAAAAATTTGGATCTTATCGCTTTGCATAAATCTAACTATGATTATCAAAATAAAATTCAAATGTATATATTGGCTTTTCAATAAAGTTCTTTTATAAAGTGCTTATTACGATACCAAAAGAACAAAAAATAGAATTAAAATACTGATTAACAATATTTTATGAATAAACCAATTACATTTGCCAACCAACAAAATGATGCTTTATTTGTATTAATAAAGTCTTTATCGAAGTCAGAAAAGCGTCAATTTAATTTGTATGTTGGTCGTTTGGGTGGTAATGTTGATGCTAAATTTTTTGCGCTTTTTAAACTACTTGAGAAACAAAAAAAATATGACGAAAAAGCAATCATTAAAAGTGGTATCGTTAGCAAGCAACAATTATCTAACTTAAAAGCACATTTATACAAGCAAATACTAATTAGTTTACGAATGAATCCTGCTCACAAAAACATTAGAATTCAAATACGTGAGCAGCTAGATTTTGCTACTGTTTTATATCAAAAAGGGTTGTATAAGCAAAGTTTAAAGCTTCTTGATAGAGCAAAAAACATGGCTATTGAGAATGAAGAAAAGAATATTGCTTATGAAATTGTAGAGTTAGAAAAGGTAATTGAAAGTCAATATATAACTAGAAGTATTGATACGCGCTCTGATGAATTGACTATTCAAGCAAAAGAACTTAGTCAGCAAAATGTAATTGCTAGTAAGCTATCTAACTTATCGCTGCAACTATATGGAACTTTATTAAAAAATGGTTACGTAAAAAATGATGAAGAACTACAACATATAAACTCTTATTTTAATTCTAAATTACCTAAATACACGTATGAAAATTTAGGCTTTAGAGAAAAGTTATGGTTGTACAAAGCGCACTTGTGGCATAGTTTTTTAACACAAGATTTTTTACAAAGTTATAAGTATGCCAACAAATGGGTAGACTTGTTTAAAATTGATCCTAAAAATATTTCTTTACATCCTGTTTTTTATTTAAAAGGAAAAAATTACCTTTTAGAAAGTGCTTTTTTTATAAAGCATTACACTAAATTTAAGGAAGAGCTCTCCCTCTTTGAAAAGGAAATCGAAAACAAAACAATACCTAAAAACAGCAATACAGAAATTCTTACTTTTCTCTACTATTATGCCAATAGGCTGCACCTACATTTTCTAGAGGGCAGCTTTGCTGAAGGTGAACATTGGGTTGCCATTATTAACGATAAAATTAATCTTTATAAAGACCGACTCGACAACCACCATATTGTTGTTTTTTATTACAAAATAGCCTGTTTGTATTTTGGTATGGGTAAGAACAAAGAATGTATTTACTACCTAAACAAAATAATTAAACCTAAAAACATACAGGTTGCCAATGATTTGCAATGTTTTGCCAGAATACTTTCTTTAATTGCTCATTATGAATGTGGTTTAGATTACGATTTAGAACAACAATTAAAAGATACGTATCGGTTTTTATTAAAAATGGAAAATCTGCAAGCTGTACAAAAAGAAATTATTTCTTCTATTAAAATATTGGGTGACACGTTTCCACATCAAATAAAAAAGGAGCTTACAAAAGTATACGACAGACTGAAAGTCTACGAGCATCACCCCTATGAAAAAAGAGCTTTTTTATATTTAGATATTCTTTCTTGGCTTGAAAGTAAAATTGAAAATAAGCCTGTTGCACAAATCATAAAAGAGAAATTCATCAATCTTAAAAACGGTTGATAGATAGTAAATAGTTGTTAGTTGTTGGCTGTTTTTTCAGTTGTTAGTTTATAAAATTGAGGATAGACTACTTATTACTGACAGCTGGTAATCAATCCGTAACTAAATATCAAACGTTCATGGTTATTTAGCAATCAAATTCTGTTATATTTTCTATTTTAGAACTATCTTAATAATCAAACTAATCAAATAATGACTACACCTTCACAAAATCAACCTTCATCATGCTGGAACTGCGATGGAGATATTAGCCAAATTACCCAACGTTTAAAAGAAATGTTTGTAGAAATGGGGCAAAAAACACGTATTGAAAGTGGACAGCAGCCTGCCGAAAGAGCCGTTTTTAGGAAACAACACGGTATTGCCTACGGTCGTTTTGTTGTAAACAAAGACATTGACAAAAAATTCAAAATCGGAATTTTTGCTGGCGATACTTACGAATGTGCCGTTCGTTTTTCAAGTGATACCAGTCCTACTTCACCCGATTTACATTCTACCTTAGGAGTTGGTTTAAAACTCTTTGGTGTTGAAGGACCTAAATTATTAGGAGATGGTACCAATGCCGATTTTATCTTTCAAAACATCGACCGTTTTTTTGCACGAGATGCACAACAAATGTGTAGTTTTACTACTGCTGGAGTTATTGACCGTGATTACGATTCGTACATAGCAAAACACCCTGAATTAGCTAGTATTCTAAAAGCAATGACCAAAGAAGAAGCTAGTGTATTAAGCGCTAGTTACTGGGCAATTCTTCCTTTTAAATTAGGTGATTCTCAAATTGTAAAATATCGCTTAGTTCCTGAAAACACTTATACGGGTACTCCTTTTAACGATACTAATTACTTAGGTATCGATTTACAACAACGTTTGTTAACCAAAGAAGCGACCTTCCGTTTCGAAGTACAGCTACGTACAAATGATGCTACCATGCCGTTAGAAGATGCACAAGTGGTTTGGAGTACAGAAGAGAGTCCGTATATATGTATTGCCAAATTGCATTTACCGCAACAAGATGTAGCTAGTATTGGGCAAGCAGAATTCGGTAGTAATTTGGCGTTTAATATTTGGAGAACTTTGCTTCAACACGAACCTTTAGGCTCGATTGCACAAGCTAGAAAAGTAGTCTATGCGGCAAGTGCTGAAGCAAGACATCAAGCTAACGGACAGCAATTACAAGAACCTAAAGAAATTAATCCGCAATTTCAAGGAAACACTGATGAAAACAGTGACTGTATTGTCAAAGCGGGGATCTACCCTCCTATTGGTGTGATGCGGGTTGGAAATAGTGAACACGAATACTTTATCGGTCCGCTAGTAGATAATCCTGAACCACAAACCGACCCATATGCCTATCGAGATAAAAAAGGAGCCTTAAAAAGACAAGCAGCACAGTTTAGAGTTTACGGATTTAATGCCGCAGGGAAAGCAGTAAAGGAGTTAACAGCAGAAAATGCAAAAATCACGTGGCACAGTCATTTAGCCAATCAAAAATCCTCTTGGTATCAATTTAACATTGCCTTAGATATTCCAGAAGCTGCTGATATGCCTCCTTCTATGTTACGTAATATTGATGTAAAAGATCGTAACTCTCTAATAATTGATGGAGGTGCCAAATCTATCACTGGAACCAATATCACCGATGGTCCTTTCTTTGAAGGAGCATTTCTTTCAAAAAAAGTGTATTTAGGGGAAATGCGTACCGATGAAAAAGGACGTTTGATTATGTTAGGCGGACATGGAAAATCGGAAAACATCAACGGAGATATTGCCATTACTTTTGCCAATAACGAAGGTTGGTATGACGACATTTCTGACGGTCCTGTTACTGCTGAAGTAGAATACGAAGGCACAAAATTAAAAGTAGATCCGGCCTGGGTTATTTGTGCACCACCAGATTATGCTCCCATGCAAAAATCGGTACGTACCATGTGGGATTTAATGCGTGATGTGGCCGTAAAATCTAAAATGTTAGTACGACCAATACGCCCTTCTTTTACCAAAGATATTTTACCTATTTTTCAACGTATGACCGATTTACAATGGGTAAATGCTGGTTTTGCAGGAGCCTTTGGTTTTGGAGGGCAGTTTAATTATACCACTAAAGAATGGATAAAACGCTTAGGAAATCCGTCACCAGCTTACATGGAAATGCGAAGAACAATTTCTAACAATTTCCGTCGTCTTGACGCATCTGGTGCAGAAGCACCGCAATTATGGCCTTGGATGTATGGAGATGCTGTTAGCATTCCTTCGACAGGCTCTGTGCGTCAACACGCTACCTTATCAGATTTGCAATTGGAATTTTTAGACCAGTGGGTGCAAGGTGATTTTGAAGCAGATTATGTGGACATGACTGGATGTCCGCACACACCGAAACCGCCGACGATAGATGAGCTTCCTGTATCTGAACAACCCGATATGCTTACCAAAGCAGCTATGGAATTCTGTTTAGCAGATGCTTTTCACCCTGGTTGTGAAATGACATGGCCTATGCGTTCTTCAGGAATGTATATGGCTCCTTTTAGAATTAAACACGCACCTAAAACACCTCCTGTTAATACCACCTATTACGGCCCAATGATGAACAACGACGTATTGCCTTTGGCAAAAGGGCCTATTTTAGGCGGGCAAGTAGCTGGTGGAATTACACGTTGGATGGCAATTCCTTGGCAGACCGATACCGCAAGTTGTAGAGATGGATATACAAGTGAATACGATCCGTATTTACCAACTTTTTGGCCTGCTAGAGTACCTAATAACATCTTAAATGAAAAACGTTACAAAGAAGCGGTAAATTCTAATTTATCAGAAGAAACACGTGTGCAAGCTTTTAATTTCCGTTCCGATTGGTTAGACGATCTTCCGCTACATGGTGAAGCACCAACCTACACGAATCAAATTAATAGTATGATTCAATATTTCGATAAGTTAGCCGTGGTACAAAAGCGCCCAGGAGTACCAAATGACCCTAATTTTCCTGAAGAGATGCAAGTGGGTATCACTGCCACTCCAGAACAAGAGGTAGCATTATTAAAGGCTACGATACAAGATTTACAAGGTATTTTAACTACTAAACATGAATTACAAAAAGGAATTCAAGATACAATAGACACGGCCGTAGACAAATTATCACACGATAATTTATTAAACGAACAGTTTGTATTAGAAGATGCTCGACGTAGTTTATTAACGCTAACGGAAGATGAATTGTCGAAAGATTTTAAAGCAACTCCTAATGTTATCAAAACCATACATTTAATTGCTTCAAAATTACATACAATGAAACAATCTGATTCACACCAAGAAATAACTCCTAAAAAGGTTGAAGTGGGTATTCCTGAGAAAATGACCCGTTTTTCAAGATATACTCCTTAATAACGAAATACGTGTTGAAAAAATATACTAGTACAACTGATATACTAATTATTGGTGGTGGCATTGCAGGTTGCATTGCCGCCATTTCTTTAGCTAATGATTATAAGGTTACATTGCTAGACAAACTAGCCGAACCTGTAGATAGAATTGGAGAGTCGCTCGCCCCTGCTGCACAACGCATTCTAAAAGAGTTGAGTTTATTAAAAAACGAGTCCGATATTGTAAAACAAACAATATTCTGCAACAATGTGGGAATGCAATCGTATTGGGGAAGCAATGAACTTCAAATTGTGGATTACTTACGAAACCCTGATGGCTTCTCTAGAAGTTTAGATAGAAAGAACTTTGAAATTTATCTTAGACAAATTGCTGTTGAAAGAGGTGTTGACTGTATTTGGGGAACACGTCTTTTTAGTAGTTCTTATGAAGCTAATTATTGGAAAATAACAACAAAGTCTGATGATTTAAAAAATAGAACTACACATACCATTTATGCTAAGTTTGTAATCGATGCTACTGGCAGACAATCGCATTTCGCTAAAAGCTTGGGTATTGAACGTACAGCGTACGATAAGTTGATATCTTGTTGGATGAGCTTGCCCAATACTACAGAAAATACCATGAGTACCATTGCTGCTGCTGAATTAGGTTGGTGGTACAGTGCTGTGATACCTAACAATAAAAGAGTAATTGCCTTTCAAACAGATGCTGATTTAATAGATAGAAATACAATAAAGAGTTTAACTGCTTTTTTATCTTTTGCCAAACAGCAAAAACTTATTCTGCCTTTGCTTGAAGGAAACGAAGCAACTATCAACTTTCATGGCACGGTAAGTGCCAACACTACACGTTTAGCAGAAGTTACAGGCAAACAATGGGTTGCTTTGGGTGATGCTGCGATGAGTTTTGATCCGCTTTCTTCTCAAGGAATGTTTAACGCCATGGCAAATGCCATGCAACTTCAAAAGCTACTTAGTAAGTATGACTTTATTAAAGATTTAGATTCTGATAAAGAGAAACAATTCAATGTAATGTACAAGCAACAAATACAGCAGGTTTGGAATCATTATCTACAGCATAAAAACTTTTTTTACAGTACTGAAATGAGATGGAAAGCTTCTCCTTTTTGGAAAAGGCGTAATAGCTACTCATAATTCTAAGTATTTCTTTTTGGCTTTCTCTATACCGCTCATTATCGTTATTGTACCGCTATTTTTTTGGGAAAGTAACCTTTGATTTAATACCATTTATGTTTTGTTATTTCGCATTTAGACCCATTGTCTACCATTGACATCTTTTCTTAACGACTTAAATTTTACATAGAATACTCTTTTCCAAGCTATTTTTCTTTTTCATGCTCAGGGTAAAACAAGACCTAAAGACTCTTTATTCTTCTAACTTAGAGTGCTCGGAATACGTCCGCCATTTCTCTAAACAATTTTTTATATCCTCTGGTACTTCCGAATCGAACTGTAAAAACTTACCCGTTGTAGGATGTGTAAAACCTAAGGTTTTGGCATGCAATGCTTGCCTCGGTAGTACTTTAAAACAATTCTCTACAAATTGTTTGTATTTGGTAAAGGTAGTTCCTTTTAAAACGGTATTTCCGCCATAGCGTTCATCGTTAAAAAGTGTATGGCCAATGTGCTTAAAGTGTGCTCTAATTTGATGTGTTCTTCCTGTCTCTAGCTTACATTGCACCAAGGTTACATACGTAAGCCTCTCTAACACTTTATAATGTGTTACGGCGTGTTTGCCGTGTTCTCCATCAGGAAAAACATCCATTTGAAGACGGTTTTTAAAACTACGCCCTATGTTTCCTTCAATAGTTCCTTCATCTTCTTCAATATTTCCCCAAACCAGAGCATAATATAATCGCTCAGTTGTACGGTCAAAAAACTGCTTGGACAAATGTGCCATGGCATATTCAGTCTTTGCAACCACTAATAATCCGCTGGTATCTTTATCAATTCGATGCACCAAGCCAGGACGCTCATTTGAGTTTTTGGGTAAGTTTTCGATGTGATGAATGAGTCCGTTTACCAGTGTGCCTGAATAATTTCCATGACCAGGGTGTACCACCATTCCTGCTGGCTTATTTACCACGATTACTTCATCATCTTCATATACTATATCAATAGGAATATCTTCTGCAACTAACAGATTTTCGTGAGGTGGATAAGTTAACACCACCCGAACCACATCTTTAGGCTTTACCTTATAGTTTGGCTTCACAACAACCTCATTTACCAAAACATTTCCTGCCTTAGATGCTTGCTGTATTTTATTTCGAGTTGCGTTTTCAATAAAATTCATTAAAAACTTATCTACTCGTAAAGGTACTTGACCATCAGTTGCTACAAACCGATAGTGTTCATACAAATCGTCATTTTCAATCTCTGGGGTGGTATCTTCCTGCATGAATCGAGTATTAGTATCCCTCACCATCACCTAAAATCAAATTGATGGTTGTTTGTTTTGGTAATTTAGTTCCTGGTGCTATTTTTTCTCCATTATACGTTAATCCACGAACTACATCTTTTCCGATATCTTTAACCCATGTTACTTCATTTCCTACTTTAAAACCTATAGAGCGTAAATGTGTCGTTGCTTGTCGTTTGGTACGTCCGTTCAAATCAGGAATTTCTACGTCTCTGTATTTCGATGGATTTAACGTTAGGTATATCTTTCGTTTTTCTTTCACAAAATCACCAGCTTCGGGGTCTTGCTCAATAACCGATTTCTTTGGATAATCAGGATTATAGCTCGCACTATCAATAACTACAAAATCTAAATTTAATTCGTCTAATGCTTCCTCAACATCATGCAAAGACATTTTTTGTAAATCGGGCACTTGTATTTTCTGATTATGATTGGTTCTTACCCCCAACCACCACTGCAAAACAAATACAAAAACAAGTATTGAAACAACGGCTATAATTACGTTTTTTAAAAACGCTTTGCTTTTTATAAACTGAAATAGACCATGTAGGCTTTCTGAAAAGTTACTCATATGATTTTTTGTAATATCGCACAAATTTACAGTAAATATATTACTATTTTAAATTCAATAACCCCTAAACGAGTTTTTTTGGTAAGTTTGTATAATCCAACATCCGGATTTTAAAAAAACAATGATAAAAAAGTAACTGAAATACATTTGAAGTGAAAAAAAACATCGCTATTATTATGGGAGGTTATTCCTCTGAAGTAGGAATTTCTCTAAAAAGTGGTCATGTAGTTTACAAACATATTGATACTGAAAAGTACAACGCATATAAAGTTCATATTTTAGAAAATAAATGGATATGTGTTGATGATAATGAAAAAGAGCATCCAATAAACAAAGAAGATTTTTCAATTGAAATTGAAGGAAAAAAATTACGTTCGATTGTGTTTTCAATGCCATACATGGTACCCCAGGTGAAAACGGTATCATATTAGCTTATTTCGATCTTATTGGCTTACAACACACCTCTGCCCCATTCTATCAAATGGCGTTGACTTTTAATAAACGTGATACTTTAAGTGTCGTTAAACAATACGGAATTCCCACAGCAGTCTCAATATACTTAAACAAAGGCGATGAAATAAATACTGATGCTTTTATTAACAAAGTAGGTCTTCCTTGCTTTGTAAAGCCAAATGGTTCGGGTTCAAGCTTTGGAATTTCAAAAGTATATACCAAAGAAGAATTACTTCCTGCCATTGAAAAAGCGTACGAAGAAGACACTGAAATATTAATTGAAAGCTTTTTAGATGGAACTGAGGTTTCTGTTGGAGTAATTCAATACAAAGGAAAAACCACAGTATTACCCATAACCGAAATTGTTTCTGAAAATGATTTCTTCGATTATAAAGCGAAGTATGAAGGGGAGTCACAAGAAATTACTCCTGCACGTTTAACTGATTCGCAAAGAAAGAGAGTTGAAGAGGTAGCCAAACGTGTATATGAAATTTTAAACATGCGTGGTTTTTCTCGCTCAGAATATATTTTGGTGAACGATGAGCCACATTTTATAGAAATGAATACTGTTCCAGGGTTGACTGAAGCAAGTATTTTACCACAGCAAGCCAATCATGCAGGTATTTCTTTAACCGAATTATTCGGAAATGCTATTGAAATGGCTTTAAACGATAATATATAATGAAAAGAGCAATTTTTCCTGGGTCTTTTGATCCGATTACTTTAGGACACCTCGATATTATTGAGCGTGGTGTTACCCTTTTTGATGAATTAATCATTGCAATTGGTGTGAATGCAGATAAAAAGTACATGTTTTCTTTAGAAGAACGCAAACGTTTTATCGAAGAGACGTTTAAACACGAACCGAAAATAAAAGTATTGACCTATAGCGGACTTACGGTGAACTTCTGTAAAGAACAAAATGCTCAATTCATTTTAAGAGGTTTACGCAATCCTGCCGATTTTGAGTTTGAAAAAGCGATTGCACATACCAACAGAAAACTTTCTGAAATAGAAACTGTATTTTTATTAACCTCTTCAGGTAAAAGTTATATTTCTTCTTCTATTGTAAGAGATGTAATTAGAAACGACGGTGACTACACCGGGCTGGTACCAGACGCTGTTAGAATCTAAACTTTTAAATACTATTCTTTTGAAAAAACTATTTGTATTACTTCTACTAATCGCTGTGGCTTGTAAACAAAAACCTGTAAAAAAATCAGTCGATTTTACAACGCTATTTGAAACTTCAAACGGAACAGAAACACCTAAATATGATGAAGTTATTTCTTTTTATACAGATTTAGCCGAAGTATATCCTGAAATTTCTTTGTTTGAAATAGGGAGTACAGATATTGGTAAACCATTGCATTTAGTTGTTTTCAATACAGATGGAAAAACGAATCTTAAAGAGCTTCAAGATTCTTCTAAAAATAAGGTTTTAATCAACAATGGTATCCATCCAGGAGAGTCTGACGGAATTGATGCTTCTATGCTTTTATTAAGAGATATAGTTCAAAACGATTCTTTAAAAAACAGCTACAAGAATTCTTTAATATGCGTGATTCCTGTCTATAATATTGGCGGTGCGCTCAATAGAAACTCCCACACAAGAGCCAACCAAAATGGTCCGAAAGAATACGGCTTTAGAGGAAATGCTCGAAATTATGACCTCAATCGTGACTTTATTAAACAAGACACAAAAAATGCTGCTGCTTTTGCTGAGATTTTTCACACTATAAATCCCGATGTTTTTATTGACAACCATGTAAGTAACGGTGCCGATTATCAATACGCAATTACACATTTATTCACACAACATAACAAGTTAGGAGGAAAATTGGGTACGTTTATAGAAACAACAATGCGCCCTGATATAGAAAAATCTTTGGCACAAAAGAGCATTAGTATCACTCCGTATGTAAACGTTTGGGGAACCACACCTGAAAGCGGATGGTCACAGTTTTTCGATTCTCCTAGATATTCTACAGGTTATACTACGCTATTCAATACCTTAGGGTTAATGGTTGAAACCCACATGCTAAAACCTTATAAAATTAGAGTAGAACAAACCTATGAGTTGTTACTTTCTGTTTTAGACTTTTCCGAAGAAAACAGTAGTAAAATTAAAGAGTTACGAAAAAGAGCTGTAGAAGAGATCATCAGTAAAAAAACATACCCAATTACTTTTGAGGTTGATAGAGATACTCCTAGCACACTTCAATTTAAAGGTTATGAAGGGACTTTTATAGCTAGTAAAGTTACCAATGGAAAACGTTTGTTGTATGACAAAACAAAACCTTATGATAAAAAAATTCCTTACTACAACAATTATCTTCCAATCAAAGAAATTACAATTCCAAAAGCCTATATTTTACAACAAGGATGGCATGATGTTGTAGAGCGATTAAAAAATAATAATATTGAATTTACTCGTATTAAAAAAGACACCGTATTCACTGTAGAAGTTCAACACATCAAAGATTTTGATACTCGAAAAATGGCTTATGAAGGTCATTATTTACATTTCAATACTCAAGTTGCTAGGACAAAAAATCAACAAATTAAATTTTCGAAAGGAGCTATATACATTCCAACAAATCAAACAGGAATACGCTACATTATAGAAACTCTAGAAGCAGAAGCTATTGACTCTTTTTTTAACTGGAATTTTTTTGATACTATTTTACAGCAAAAGGAAGGATATTCTTCGTATGTTTTTGAAGACATTGCCGAAGATTTCTTAAACAAGAACCCTCAAGTAAAGCAAGAATTTTTAGAGAAGTTAACAATAGAAGAAGATTTTGCAAAAAATCCGCAAGCACAATTATATTGGGTTTACAAAAAAACTCCGCATTACGAAGAAACACACAAAAAACTACCTATATACAAGTTATATTAATATTTTTTTAACCTCTTCATAACAATTTCTTACATTTGTTACCGATTAAGAATTTAATCTAAATGGATAAAGGAATCTTAAAATCTGTTTGTGAGCAAAAAAATTTTAACGCAATTTTTAACAAACACTCACAAACTTTAAGAAATTATATGTATTACAAATGTGGCGATATTCAGCAAGCTGAGGATATCGTCCAGGAGGCGTATATAAAATTATGGAATAACTGTGCTAAGGTTGTTTTTGAAAAAGCTAAATCTTACTTGTATACGATAGCTAATAATCATTTTTTAAATGAAATTGCTCATAAAAAAGTGGTAGTGGAATATCAAAAACAAAGTGTTTTTTCTGGAAAAACAGATGAAAGTCCTCAATTTATTTTAGAACAAGAAGAGTTTCATGTAAAGCTAAAACAAGCGATAGCTAACCTACCAGAAAAACAGCGAGAAGTATTCTTACTGAGCAGAATAGATAAAAAAAAGTACAGTGAAATAGCCGATATTGTAGGAATTTCTGTAAAGGCTGTAGAAAAGAGAATGAGTAATGCTTTACTCACTTTGAAAGATAAAATTGGTAAATTGTAAAAAAAATAAAACTTTTAGTAGGGTAATTAGTATTTCACCTGTTTTATATACAAATAGCACGTAATAGAAGAATGAACATAGATTATAAAAATAACACCTTTTTAGCAAGATGGATTGCTAATGATTTATCTGATGAGGAGTTGAAAGAATTTCAACAATCAGAAGATTATCATCAATTCAAAGCTATTAACGATGCTTCTAAACTATTAAAAGCACCTTCTTATAATAAAGAGGCGGCTTTTGATATGATTACTCAAAAGATACAATCGAAAAAAACAGGTAAAAAAGTTATCAAACTGATTCCTGCATGGCTATACGGTGCAGCTGCTTCTATAGCTCTATTAATTAGTTTTTTATATTTTAACGACACTACTACCTTTTCTACAAATTATGGAGAGCAATTAACAGTAAGTTTGCCCGATAACTCTAAAGTTCATTTATCTCCTAACTCTGAGATTACTTACAAAGAAAGAATTTGGAATAAAGAAAGAGCATTGTCTTTAAAAGGAATTGCTTATTTTGAAGTAGAAAAAGGAAAATCTTTTACCGTAAATTCTACTCAAGGAAAAGTAACGGTGCTAGGAACCAAGTTTACCGTAAATACTTCTAAGGATTATTTTGAAGTTATGTGTTATGAGGGCAAGGTAAAAGTTGTCTCAAAAAACAACGAAGAAGTTCTTTTAACTAAAGGAAAAGCCTATAGAAATTATAAAAACTCTAGTGAAAAATGGATATTTAATAATATTGAACCTTCTTGGATAAATGGTGAAAGTTCTTTTAACAATGTGCCTTTAGAACAAGTCGTAAAATCACTAGAAAATCAATTTAACTTAAAATTCGACACCTCAAAAGTAGACGTAAACCAACGGTTCACAGGTACTTTTACGCATGAAAATGTTAATATAGCGTTACAAACTGTTTTTGCTCCTATGAAAATTTCTTATAAATTAGCAAAAAATAGTTTCGTTGTATTGACATATAATAAATGAAGATAAAATTAAGTGTACTTTTTCTATGCTTAGCAATGTCTATTTTTTCTCAGGAAAAAGTAGACATTACTTTTGTTGAAGCCCCCTTGCAAGATGTTTTAAAACAAATGGAAGCAAGTTTTGGGGTAAAATTTTCTTTCAATCCAGAAATTATAAAAGAAAAGAGCTTCTCTTTTACAAAAAAAGAATGTGAATTAGTATATCTTATAAATGAAATTGAGCGAAAAACTCCTTTAATTTTTAATCAAATTAATGAGCGTTATTATTATATAACCAAGAACTCTAATTTCAATCCAAACGAATACAATTTATTAAACGAGGTTCTTGTTACAAATCATATCAAGTCAGGTATTAATAAGAAACGAAATGGTACCATAACCGTTCATCCTAAAGATTTAGGCGTTTTACCTGGCTTAACAGAGCCTGATGTGTTAGAAAGTTTAAAAATTATTCCGGGTGTTCAAAGTCCTGATGAAACTGCTGCTGGTGTGTACATAAGAGGGGGTACCCCAAACCAGAATCTAATTTTGTGGGATGGAATAAAAATGTATTACTCTGGTCATTTTTTCGGAATGATTTCAGCATTCAATCCATATGTAACTGAAGAAATCACGCTCTCTAAAAGCGGTACAAGTGCCAGATACGGAAATAGAGTTTCTGGTGTAATAGATATTAAATCAAACAATGAAATTCCTAAAAAAACTACAGGAAATTTTGGTTTGAACATGACACATGCTGATGCCTATGTAAACATACCTGTTTCTAAAAAAGCATCCTTTTTATTATCAATGAGAAGGTCTTATGCTAATATTATCAAGACACCAACTTTTAATAACATATCTACAAGAGTATTTCAAACATTTGACGTTAATCAAGAAAAAAACATTTTTGGTAATGGAATAAAATTTAACAGAGAAAATAATTTTAATTTTGCTGATTATACGGCAAAACTAAACTTTTCTCTTACTGAAGAAGAGCAATTGTCTCTAAGTTTTTTATATACAAAAAACAAATTGTTTAATAGTTTTGAAATTCCTGATTATAAAGATTTTTATACTGACGATTTGAGTATTAAAAATGCTGGTTTTGGGATACAGTGGACAAAAAAGGTGTCGGAAAGGCTAACACATCACATAAAGGGATACTTTTCAAGTTTTAAACTAAATTATACCGGAAAATACAATTATATAGATAACTTTCTTATTTTCTTCTCATCAAAAAACAACTTAATTAACGATGTAGGTGTATCTTATAATTTTAACTATGAGTTAAACGACAAGGCTAGTATTTTTGCTGGATATGACTTTACTTCTACAGAATCTGAATATGAACTAAAATATTTATACGATATTCAAAACCAAAATGTTTTTAATTCGCTAGAAGAAAATAATGGCAACAATAATACTAGCTCTCTTTTTGGGGAGTTTATATATGATAATGACAACTGGAATATAAATTTAGGAACTCGTCTTAATTACTTTTCTAAGATTGATAAATATGTAATAGAACCAAGGTTGTATCTTGAAAAAAAAATTACGCAGCATTTAAGAGCCAAAGCATCTTTCGAGCAAAAACACCAAACCTTAGTTCAAATAATAGAATTTCAAACAGCTAGCCTAGGGTTTGATTTAGAAAATCAATTATGGACACAAGTAAATAACGATAATGTTCCTCTACAAAAAAGTTTACAGGTTTCTTCTGGAATTCTTTTTAACAAAGATAACTGGAGTATTGATATCGAACCTTATTATAAAAAGGTTAGTGGTATGACTTCACTAACTAGCGGTTACAATGATCAATCAAATGATTTTTCTAATGGTGAAGGAAAAATATATGGGGTTGATGTTTTGGTACATAAAAAATTCAACAATTACAGAACATGGATTAACTATTCTTACACCAAAAATAGGTTTAAGTTTTTAGATTTAGAGAATACATTCTTTCCTGCAAACCACGATATAACCAACTATTTTTCTTGGTCTCAAGCGTACAAATTGAATAATTACGAATTTTCATTGGGTTGGATTCTAAGAACTGGAAATCCATATACGGAAATTAATGAATTTGTAACTGATGAAAATGGCCAAAACCCTATTATTTACTTAGATTGGGAAAATATCAATGCTTTAAGACTTCCTAGATATAGTAGGTTTGATGCCTCTGTAACCTATTCTTTTAACCTTTCTGACAAATGGAAAAGTAAAATCGGTTTTTCTTTGTTAAATATTTTTGACAGAAAAAACATACTAAATAGAACCTACAACACAGTTCCTTTTATAAATTCTCAAAACAACTTAAAGTATCAATTAAAAGAAGTAGATAAAGTTTCGTTAGGTATAACCCCTAACTTTGTTTTTAGAGTTAGTTTTTAGTCGCAGGGCGGATAGCCAAGGGTTTTAATCTCCAAGACTTACCTCGAAACTCTTAAATAGCTTTTTTGTATACCCAGTATGCTCTCATCGTGTAGTTTATTAAAAAAGACTTTACTTTCGATGTAAAGCCTTTTTTAAGTTTAGTAGTTTCTATACTGTTTTGTTTCTTCAAAAACGTGTTCTAAAATTTGCTTTTCTCTTTCATCAAATTCAATACCTCTTCTTTGCATTACAACCTCTGCAACTTCAAAAACTTTATTGGTTTTATATTCTGTAAAGCCAGAAGCTCCGCCCCAACTGTATGAAGGAACAAAATTTCTAGGAAATCCACTTCCAAAAATATTCGCTGACACCCCCACTACGGTTCCTGTATTGAACATCGTATTAATTCCGCATTTAGAATGGTCTCCCATCATTAAACCACAAAATTGCAATCCTGTTTTGGCAAAACGTCCTGTTTCGTAATTCCATAGTTTTACTTCAGCATAGTTATTTTTAAGGTTTGAATTGTTGCTATCTGCTCCTATATTACACCATTCTCCAAGCACCGAATTTCCTAAAAAACCATCGTGTCCTTTGTTAGAATATCCAAACAACACCGAATTGTTTACCTCCCCTCCTACCTTACAGTAAGGCCCAAAAGTGGTTGCTCCATATATTTTAGCTCCTAATTTTAACACCGAATGTGCGCACATAGCCAAAGCACCACGTACTACTACGCCTTCCATAATTTCGGCATTCTTTCCTATATAAATGGGTCCTGTAGCGGCATTCAAAGTGGCAAAAGTCAATTTAGCTCCTTTTTCAACAAAAATGTCATTTCTATTTACACAATTTACAGTTTCAGGGATGGGTGCTGATTTTCTTCCTTCAGTAATTAAATCAAAGTCTGCACGAATAGCCTTATCGTTTGATGAAAAAATATCCCATGTATTTTTAATTTGAATAATATCATCTTCAAATTCAAGAGCTTCATAAGATGAAAAATCAACTTCATCTTGTGTATCTTTAGTATAAAAAGCAATGACATCTTCCCCTTTAAAAATTGCCTGATTGGCTTGTAGGTTTTTCACCATTTCAACCAACGGTTTTGTAGGCAAGAAAGAAGCATTTAACAATATATTTTCTTCCATTTCAACCATAGGATATTTTTCTTCTAAATACGCTTCTGTTATAGTCGTCGTAGTTAGCCCTAAATATTTTTCCCATTTTTCCCTAATCGTTAAAATCCCTACTCTAATATCTGCTACTGGTCGTGTATAGGTAAATGGCAACAAAGCTGTTCGAACATCACCATCAAATAAAATATAATTCATTTTAATCGTTTTTTGAAGTAACGCAAACTTACTACTTTCAATTCATTTTACAAGTCAAAATATAAACCTTACTTTTGTAAAGTAACATTGTTCAACATTTTAATTATGAGAAAAATTCTAGGACTAGTTTTATTAGGTATTGCACTTATAGCTACCTTATACTACGCATTTGTTTATTTTGTTCCTTATAGTGAAGGGGTTCGCTCTGGCGAACTTATAAAAATTAGCCACAAAGGTGTGATTATAAAAACTTGGGAAGGAGAAATTAGTCAGGGAATTTCTGGTGCTCAAATTTTCTCTTTTTCGGTAGAAGAAAGTGAAAAAGAGGTTATTAATAAGCTCCAAGAATATCAAGGCAGGTATGTTAAAGTTGCTTACAAAGAACGTTACGGAAAAATTTTCTGGCTAGGAGACACTAAATATTTTATTACCAACGTTCAAGAGGAGCAGTCTCCTCATTTTAGGGGAAATGAACAATAAGGAGTATAAAAATATAGAAGATACTCACATTACCATTTCAGAGTTAATGTTGCCTTCGCATGCCAATTTTAGTGGTAAAATTCATGGTGGGTACATTTTAAAGTTAATGGATCAAATTGCTTTTGCTTGTGCTTCTAAACACTCGGGTACCTATTGCGTAACTGCTTCTGTTGATACGGTTAATTTTATTAATCCTATCGAAGTGGGTAAACTAGTTACTATGAAAGCTTCTATTAACTACGTAGGAAAAACCTCGATGGTAATTGGTATAAGAGTAGAAGCTCAAAATATTCAAACAGGAGAAACCAAACATTGCAATTCTTCTTACTTCACTATGGTGGCTAAAAATGATAATGGTGAGAATGCTAGAGTTCCAGGAATTATCATTAATAGCCAAAATGAAATGCGCCGCTTTTTAGAAGCGATTCATAGAATAAAGATGAAAAAAAATAGGCAAGAAAAGTTTGATATTGACAATTTCAAGCCTGAAAATCATCTTGATGAGTTAAGAAACTACAACGTAAAGATTAATTTGTAATCGTGTTTTAAATCATATTCAGTAAACAGAGCATCTACATGATGACCATTATTCAACAAACTGACAATTGCGGTTTTAAATTCTTTATCAAATCCAACTCTAGACATAATGTTTAGTTTATGCAAAAATCTCTATTTAATCTCTACCAACAAAAGTAGTTGTTCCACGTTTAATTTCCATACTAACCATAGCCGAGACGTTGTGCTCAATTAAAATCAATATCAATTTATTTTTATCATTTTAAAATAAAAATTTATTGTTTTTCAATAATTTTTTTATATTTATTGTAAATAATAACTATTTTGATTTATGGACACACCTAAAACCTTATTCTCGACACTAAATGCTTTTATTTTTTTAATTATAATAGCAATTTCATTTGGATTGATGCTAACAATCTTATCAGCATTTGGGACTATTCCAGATAGCATGTTTAAAAGTGAAGTATCTTTTCCGGAATTAGATTGGGTAGTTTATCTATTTATGACATTGAACTTAATAGTTTATGGGGTATTTGTTTATGGCCTTTTCAAGCTGAGAAAGGTATCAAAGTTATTTTTAAATGGTACTTTTTACGATTTAGAATTGGGTAAGAATTGTAGTTTAGCTGGTAAATCCTTTATTTTATCAGGAGTATTTTGGTGTCTTTTCGATGGGCTTAGTTCTATTTATTTCAAAAATGAATTTTCAATAGGAGTAAGCGATAAGACATTTATTTATCTTTTCTTTATTGTTATGGGCTTATTCTTAATGCTTACAAGCAAATTATTTGACAGAGCTTTGGAACTGAAGAAGGAAAACGATTTAACTATTTAATTATGGCCATAATCGTAAATTTAGATATAATGCTTGCAAAACGTAAAGTAAAAAGCAAAGAACTTGCTGAGGCAATTGGAATTACACAGGCGAACTTATCTATTTTGAAATCAGGAAAAGCAAAAGCAATTAGATTTACAACACTTTCTGCTATTTGTAAGGAATTGAATTGCCAGCCAAGTGATATTTTAGAATATAAAGAATAAAAACATTATTTTAATATATATAAATGAGCACAATACGAGCTATAAACAATGCTCTTTTTAGTTTTTTAGAAAGCTACTTTTATATTCAATTTTTCGTGCTTTCATCAAATAACAAGAATTAAGACGCCGCACTGCTTTTAGCTCGAAGACATTACTCACAATTAGAAACAAACGAAAAAAAACAATGATTACAGGACTATATGAAACCCATTTATTTGTTGCAAATCTTGAGCTTTCGATTGAATTTTATAAAAATATTTTAGGCCTTGAACAATGCTATTTTGAAGAAGAAAGGCGAGCAGCCTTTTTTTGGATTGGCGAACCAAAGGAATCAATGTTAGGCCTTTGGGAAAAGCCTAAATCTGAAATTGACAGAAGACATTTTGCGTTTAAGTGTGATAAAAATTTTATAATTAATGAAGCGACAGCATTTTTAAAAGAACACGGACTAAATCCATTTAACTTTTTGAATGACGGAACTGACCAACCAATGGTATTTGCTTGGGTGCCTGCAATTGCAATTTATTTTGACGACCCAGACGGACATCATTTAGAATTTATTTCGGTATTAGACGGAAAAGGAAAGCCAGAAAATGGAATAATCTCGTATGAACGATGGCTGGAATTGGAAACAAAAGAAAAATAACGTCACAAAATAACGTATATAGGCTTCCCAAAAAAATGGGAAGTTTACATGGATTTTGAATTTAGACAATGGCTGGGGAAGATTTTTTCTATATTTGAAAAAAGAACAGGAAGGTCAATTTGTTAAGGTTTTAATGAATAAATTAAAAAAATTATCGCTTTAAAAGCGACGAACCAGCTCTATAGAATATGTTGCAAAAACCATTTTTAACATCCATACCCAAAACAAACTACAAAATGGGGAGATTGTGGATATTCGGGATTTTTAAACCATGAAGTTAAAATTCAGAAAAGCTTTGATGCTTTTAACTATCTGCTTTACATTATATTTTTCATATAGTAACTACAGAATTAATGGTACATGGGTAAAATCATCTGAAAAACGGACCGAAGGAGTGTCTATTATTGATTTCAGCTTTTTTGAAAGAAGTGAATACTACCCTAGTTCTTTTGGTAATAATATAATAGACCAAACTACCATTAGTTTTGGTAAAATTATTTTTTTATTTAATACTGATACCCTGAACTATCGAAATACTATATCTATTAAGCAAATCGACGGAGATAGCATCGTTTTTGATAATTTCCCATACTACGAAACCTCTACATATAAAAAAATACCAGATTATTTAAAACAAAAAAGAATTGTAAAATTATACGATAAGCTTTACAAATTAAAGTATAGATATAAAGATTCTACCTATATAGACACTGTATTCTTCTCTAGAAAATACTTCCTAAACAAAGCGAAACTAAAAGCTAATGATTGGAGAGTAAGTAAATATGAAACTTTCAATATTAATGATTTTAAAATAATCTTGTTTGATTTAAACTCATACGCCATATTGAGAGAAGAAAATAATGAATTATTCTTTTACCAATTAGGAAGAAAGAAAAGAGAGCTAAGAAAAGTTAATCTACAAAAAATTCCTCTTAATAATTTGAAAAGTGAAATAAATAAAGCTATTAAAGATTATGAAAAACAAAGCCCTAATAAGCATCCACATCAATAATAAAACGGATGGGTCTAAAATCTTTGACTGCTTCAAAGGTATTTTTAATTTTTTGTAGTTGCTCTTTGGTTTTTCCTAAGGATTGTTTGGGTGGTATTTTAATCACCAAATTTTTAATATACTGATTTCGAATACGAGCAACCGCAGGTGCCGAAGGTCCTAGTACATTGTCGTGAAATACATTTTGCAAGGCTTTTGCCAACCAGTTGATGCCGTTCTCAACACGTGTATAATCTTTGTGTTTTAGGGTGATTTTTATCAAACGATAGTAGGGCGGATACTGAAATTGCCATCGGTCTTGTAGCTGTTCTTGATACATTTCGATGTAGTTATTTGTAGACACCTGCTGTAAAATTTGATGGTACGGATTGTAGGTTTGTATGGCTACATTCCCTTGTTTTTTGGTACGTCCTGCCCTACCCGATACCTGCACCATTAACTGAAAAGCACGTTCGTGCGCTCTAAAATCGGGGAAGTTGAGCATCGCGTCGGCACTCATAATACCTACCAACGACACATTGTCAAAATCCAATCCTTTAGAAAGCATTTGTGTTCCTACCAAAATATCAATCTCTTGGGCTTCAAAAGCACCAATGATTTTTTGATAGCCATATTTACCTCGGGTAGTATCTAAATCCATTCGCCCAATGGCATGATTCGGAAAGAGTTCTTTGAGCTCTAATTCAATTTGTTCCGTTCCAAAACCCTTGGTGTCTAAGGTCGTACTTCCGCAAGCGCCACAACTACTCGGCATCGCACGTTGGTAATGACAATAGTGACATTTTAACTCTCTGCGCAATTTGTGATAGGTTAAACTTACATCGCAATTCGGGCAATGCGGAGACACGCCACAAGTGGTACACTCTACTACAGGAGAATATCCGCGTCTGTTTTGAAACAAAATTACCTGTTCTTTTTCGTCCAGCGCTTCGGTAATCATTTGTAGCAAGCGGTCGGAAAAATGCCCTTTCATTTCCTTTTTTCGATGCTTTTCTTTAAGGTCGATCAATTCGATTTTAGGCAATTGAATGTTTCCGAAACGACGGGTTAACTCTACAAATCCGTATTTATTTTGTTGTGCATTAAAATAGCTTTCTATAGAAGGAGTGGCAGAACCCAACAGTACCTTTGCTTGGTGTAAATGCCCTAAAACTACCGCAGCATCACGGGCGTTGTAACGAGGCGACGGTTCAAATTGTTTGTACGAAGTTTCGTGTTCTTCATCTACTACAATCAACCCAAGATTAGAAAAAGGCAAGAAAACAGCAGAACGAGCACCTAAAAGAATCTGCGCTTTGGGTTTGTTTTCCAACACGTTATTCCACACCTCTACCCGTTCGTTCATCGAATATTTAGAATGAAAAACAGAAACAAAATTGCCAAAATAATTTTGCAAACGTGTAATGATTTGCGTCGTTAAGGCTATTTCTGGTAATAAAAACAAGACTTGCTTTCCTTCAGCAATTACTTCTTTTATCAGTTTTACATAAATCTCGGTTTTCCCAGAACCTGTAACACCGTGTAATAAGCTTACTTGCTGAGTTTCAAAAGAGCTTTTCAGTTGGGTAAACGCTTCTTGTTGAAAGGCATTGAGTTCTTTTATCTGATTCGTTTCTCCTTGGTAATTGATTCGGTCGGTTTGAATCTGATAGAATTCAAAAATATCTTTATCCACCAATGCTTTTAAAACTGCAGAAGAAGTGCCCGATTTCTGTTCTAACTCTTTTGCCTTGATGGGCTTTTTAGCCGCAGCTAATTGAAAATACGTCAAAATAGCCTCTCGTTGTTTTTTAGCTCTCGAAAGTTCGTCTAGCAATGTGTGCAAACCTTCATCGGTGGTGTAATTGCTATGCAACCGCACATATTTTACCAACTTTGGTTTGTACGTTTCATAAATTTCTTCTTTGATGTAAATCGCACTTTTCTCAATCAACCCATTAATAATAGGCAGCACGGTTTTCTTTCCTAAGATATCTGAAACTTGATGAATCGTTAACTGCGAATGGTGCTGTAAAGCTTCAAAAATTAAGAATTCTTCATCGGCTAACAAGGTTTCTTCTGTAAACGCCTCATTCTTGTAAATAATCGTTTCACTTTCTAACAAAAACGCTGAAGGTAAGGCTGCTCTGTAAACATCCCCTAACGAACACATATAATAACTCGAAATCCACTGCCAATGTTGTAATTGTTGTTCGTTAACAATAGGGTGTTCGTCTAAAATTTGGTGTATGTCTTTTGCTTCGTATACTTCGGGTGCTTTTTGGTGAATATTAAATACCAATGCGGTATATAGCTTACTTTTTCCGAAAGAAACCGCTACACGCATTCCTCTTTTTAAAAAAGAGGCTTCTGCTTCGGTTACCGAATAGGTAAACGTTTTTTGCAATGGAATGGGCAGTATGACGTCGATGAAGTATGACATTATTCTATTATTTCTAATGGATCTGGTATTGGTGGTTGCACATAATCCACACTGTCTTCTACGATTTCAATCATTTCATCTAATCTAATTTGTAAAGGGTATACTTTTCTTAATGAATCTATGTTTTTCTTTTCTAAGCTTTTAAGAAAGTGGAAATAAGATATTGAAATGGTATCTAATTTGTTTTTCAAATCTATTTCTGAATTCTTGAGATCTCTTATGAACCCTAAAAAAATCAAACTTTTATCAGGACTGTCAGCAAACTCTGGATTCGCACTATAGTTACAAAATTGCTTTTCGAGCATTATTCTAAAATCACTTTTGTTAAAATTATAGCTTATGTCATTATGAAAAAATAAACTATCAGAATAATTATCAATAAACAATACATTTCTATATTTTATTAACCCACAAATAGCTTTTTCACAAAGAATCATACTATTTATATAGAAAGGAATATCATTTTTAGACGTTCTGATATAATACTTAATTTTTCTGTCATCATAATTCTCACAAAAAACCGAAGTTAATGATTCAAAATTTTTAACTGTATCTAAATCAAAAACGAAAGTTGAATCTGTATTGTGTTGCGTAGGAAACACATCTTTTATTGTTAAAACTCGTTCTTTAGGTTGTTTTGAACAAGAAATAATCAGCAGCAACAAAAAAGGAATTCTATAAAAAGTAGTTTTCTTCATCTAATATCAAAACTACATAAATTTCAATACACAAAAAACAGAAAGTGCTACTTAAATTCCCAAGAAATAAGATTACAGCACGACTAGAACTAAAAGTTTACTAAAATTTATGTTAAAAGCACCCTTATTGTCGCTAGAAAAACTTCTTAAACTGTGTTAAAACACGTTAATCTTTTGATAAAACCTCCTTATACTGAAACACTTCCATCGCTCAAAGAGTCTTATAAACAACCTATAAAATATTAATTTATGAAGAATTTAAAATTATTTTTAGCGGTGCTTGGAATAAGCATGCTAACCTCGTTTTCTGCTAATGCTACTGATTTTTTACCAACATCAAATACAAAAAAAGCATTATCGAATGAAATGGCTACTTTGATAGGACGAAACATTCCTGTAAAAGTTTTGCAAGAGTTTGCTACTGAAATCTCTTTTATGGTCAATCATAAAAATGAAATTGTGATTGTTGATGTTGCTTCAAAAAACAAAGAACTATCTACTTTTATTAAAAACACCCTAAACTACAAAAAAATTAGCACCAAAAATGTAAAGAATGGAGAGGTTTACCGTTTACCGCTGCGCGTAAAAAAATCTCTTTAATGTAAAAAGCCGAGTATTTAACGAAAATACTCGGTTTTCTTATTTTGTTACCAACTCGTCTAACAAAATTCTAATTTTCGTACTATTCCAATCGGCAGGTCCTTTTTTATCTACGACAATAGTCCCGTTTTTATCAATAATAAACGTTGCCGGTATTGAATTACTTACTAATTGATCGGGAACTTTAGATAAAATGTTATAGGTTGGCAAATCGTAGCCTTTGTCTTTATAAAAACCTTCAATTGTTGCCCAATCTTCGTTACTTATAAATATAAATTCAACCTTGTCTTTGTAATCGTCGTATAGTTTTTGAATACTTGGCATTTCGGCAACGCAAGGCGGACACCAAGTAGCCCAAAAGTTGACAAATACCACTTTTCCTTTTAAGGAATTGAAATCAATAGTAGCTGTGTTTACTCCTTTTAAATTCCAATTATACTCTTTTAACTGTTCTCTTTTTTCTTCAGCAATTGCTGACGGTGAAAACGAAACCAATCGAATAAGATATGCTCTTGTTGGTTTGTACAATAACAAAGCAATAACGATAACAAATACACCATTTAAAATTGTTTCTCTGTTAAATTTCATGTAGTTTTTTTTAGATTGAGTAGTGTATTTGTTGTTTAAAGGTTGTTTCGTTTGTAGATTTTTAATCTAAATCAGGCAATAAAAAATCATTTAAAATACTTTTTTTAGCCATCATTTTTTCAATACTCTCTACTGTTCTTGGTGCTTCTGCCGATAAGTTTACGGGTCCGTTTTTAGTAATTAAAATATCATCCTCTATTCGAACGGCAATGCCCCACCATTTTTTATCACACGGACTTCCTTCGGGAATATAAATGCCGGGTTCTACCGTAATGACCATGTTCTCTCTAAATGCTCCATAGGTTCCTGGGTCATGCACATCCAATCCGATATGATGCGAAGTACCATGCGGAAAATAGGTATGCTTTTCTGAAGGTGCGCTAATAATACCTAACGCTGCCAAACCTTCATTAATTACCTGTTTGGTTTGCTCTCCTGGTTGCCAAAACTGATTGCCTGGTTTGCATACACGAATCCCTGCGTCTTGCGCTTTTAATACCAGCTCGTAAATCGCCTTTTGTTCTGGAGAAAATTTTCCATTGGCGGGTATGGTTCTAGTAACATCTGCCGTATAGCCCCTGTATTCTGCCCCTAAATCCATTAAAACCAAGTCATTTCCTAATTTGGTTTTGTTATTTTCGATGTAATGCAGCACACAGCCATTGTTACCTGCGCCAACAATGGAAGGATATCCTTCATACTCAGCGCCATATTTTTTATATACAAACTCGTGGATTCCTTGAATTTCGGTTTCAGACATATTCGGTTTCATCGCTTTCATTACTTCTATTTGTCCGACTGCTGAAATGCGAATGGCTTTGGTAAGCAGTTTTAATTCTTCTGGAGTTTTTACTTCGCGCATTTCGGCGAGAATAGTGGGTAAAAACTTTAAATCGATGTTTGTTTCTCTTTTATTGAGATTTAACTTAATTTTTTGTTTCAATTCTTTTCTCAGTGCATCGGTATCTGCAGAGATATATGCTTTGATAAAGGTATCTTCTTTAAGTTCTGGATACTTATCTATATTTTTAGAGAGCCCCTTCGCTATCTCTTCTAATTTTGCATCTGGTACATTGGCGATGGCTTTATGAATGTACTCAACATTCGGATGTTCAATCTTTATTTTATGATATTCAGACTGGTCTTTAAACGCTGTTACCAAATCATAAACTTCTCCGTTATCTCCTAAAGAATTCCTGTAGTCATCACTAAATTTAAATATGTAAACGTTCTCAAAACTTTTAAAATCAATGGCATCGGTAGCAAACTCTTCTGAGGTTTTAGCCATCGTAAATCCTAATGCGCTTTTCGCTCCCTCTACTCCTAGTCGCTTTCCGTTCCACATTTCAAATCGTGCGTCTCTTTTAGGTACGTAGAGTATTTCATTGTAAGTATTCCCGTTTGCATCTGTTTGGTTTTCAGAAAAAACAACCAACACTGCATTAGGTTCTCTAAATCCTGTTAAATAATAAAAATTAGGGTCTTGATGAAACACGTAATCTACATCGTTCGCTCTATTTCGAATAGGATTTGAAAAAATAACCGCCATTGAATTTTTAGTCATTTTTCCTCTTAAAATAGCTCTTCTTTCCTTGTGAAAATCAGCCGATAAATAATCAGTAGGCGTTTGTGCTACAGTTATCGAAATAGTTAGTATGAAAAAGTAGAAAAATATTTTTTTAAACATAGGTAGTTATTTTTGTTACTTTCAAATGTAATATTCTCTTCTAGAACTACGAAAATATTAACAAACATTTAGGTTATATCTGCACATAATATTACACAGATTCGCTCATTTTGTTTCCTAATTTTTCAATACTTTAGCAACACTTTTAAAACAAACAATACAATAAGTATGAAAAATACAGCTTTATCGCATATACACGAGGCTTTGGGGGCAAAAATGGTTCCTTTTGCAGGCTATAATATGCCTGTACAATATGAGGGGGTAAACACCGAACACGAAACCGTAAGAAATGGTGTGGGCGTTTTTGATGTAAGTCACATGGGAGAATTCTTTTTAAAAGGGGAAAATGCCTTGGCTTTGATTCAGAAAATTTCCTCTAACGATGCCTCTAAATTGGTTCCTGGAAAAGCGCAATATAGCTGTATGCCCAATGCAGATGGCGGAATTGTAGATGATTTAATTATTTACATGATTGCTGAAAATGAGTATATGTTAGTGGTAAATGCTTCTAATATTGAAAAAGATTGGAATTGGATTTCTCAGCACAACGATTTAGGTGTTACCATGGAAAATCGTTCTGAAAACTGGTCGCTATTAGCCATTCAAGGTCCGAAAGCTGCCGAAGCCATGCAATCGTTAACTTCGGTAGATTTATCGAATATTAAATTTTATACGTTTGAGATTACTGATTTTGCTGGAATTCCGAATGTAGTAGTTTCTGCTACTGGATATACTGGTTCTGGCGGATTTGAGGTGTATGTAAAGAATGAAGATGTTGAGCAACTTTGGAACAAGGTTTTTGAAGCGGGTGCCCCTTGGGGAATTAAA
Source organism: Tenacibaculum tangerinum (assembly GCF_029853675.1). Lineage (NCBI taxonomy): Bacteria > Pseudomonadati > Bacteroidota > Flavobacteriia > Flavobacteriales > Flavobacteriaceae > Tenacibaculum > Tenacibaculum tangerinum. The sequence continues at coordinate 823,167 of NZ_CP122539.1, forward strand.
CCTATCGGATTGGCTGCTCGTGATACTTTACGCTTAGAAATGGGCTATTGTTTATATGGTAACGATATTGACGATACCACCTCTCCTATAGAAGCTGGTTTAGGGTGGATTACCAAGTTTACCAAAGATTTTGTAAATGCTGAAGCTTTAAAGAAGCAAAAAGAAGAAGGAGTTAGCCGTAAACTGGTTGCTTTTGAGCTAACAGAGCGTGGTGTACCTCGCCATGATTATGAAATTGTTGATGCAGATGGAAATCAAATTGGACGTGTTACCTCTGGTACCATGAGTCCGTCGTTAGGAAAAGGAATAGGATTGGGATATGTTACTATTGAAAACTCAAAAGTTGGTAGTACTATTTTTATCCAAGTTCGTAAAAAACAACTTCCTGCAAAGGTAGTGAAGCTACCTTTTTATAAAGGATAATAGGTAAAAGAGGAGCTGGCTGATAAAGTCAGCTTCTTTTTTTTGTGATTGTACGTGAACAAGATTTAATCTGGCAGACAGTTGTTTAATGCCTGCTGTAAATCGTTCAAAATATCCTGTACGTTTTCTAAACCTACAGAGCAACGTACCAATCCATCGGTAATTCCTACCTCTAGTCTATCAGCTTCACTTAACTTACTATGTGTAGTTGAGGCAGGATGAGTTACAATGGTTCGGGTATCTCCTAAGTTTGCGGATAAGGAACACATTTTTATGCTATCTAAAAACCTACGTCCTGCTTCAATACCCCCTTTTATTTCAAAAACTACAATATTTCCTCCCAATCGCATTTGTTTTTTGGCGATTTCATACTGTGGATGCGATGTTAAAAACGGATACTTTACCAAGTTTACTTTTGGATGCTCTTCTAAAAACTGTGCAACCTTCAAAGCATTTTCACAATGTTTTTCTACTCGTATAGCTAAGGTTTCTAGGCTCTTCGACAATACCCAGGCATTGAATGGTGACATGGCAGGACCTGTATTTCTAGAAAACAGATAAATTTCTTGAATCAACTCCTCTTTACCAACGGTTATCCCTCCTAAAACGCGACCTTGACCGTCTATCAATTTGGTTGCCGAATGAATGACTAAATCTGCTCCAAACTTAATTGGGTTTTGCAAATAAGGGGTTGCAAAGCAATTATCGATTACCAGTAGTAAATTGTGCTTCTTTGCAATGTTTCCTAACAACTCTAAATCTAAAATATCAACTGCTGGATTGGTTGGTGTTTCTGCATACAATATTTTAGTATTGGGTTGAATCAGGCTTTCAATTTTGTCTACTTCGGTAATTTTAAAATAGCTTGTCTCGATATTCCACTTAGGCAAATATTTTGTAAATAAGCTGTGGGTAGACCCAAAAACGGAGCGACACGACACAATATGATCGCCTGCATTTAGCAAAGCGCCAAAAGTTGAAAACACCGCTGCCATACCTGTGGCAAAAGCATACCCTGCTTCTGCTCCTTCCATTACCACTATTTTATTGACAAATTCTGTGGTATTCGGATTTGAAAACCTACTGTATAGATTTCTCTGCTTTTCTTCGGCAAACGATGCCCGCATATCTTCGGCATCATCAAATACAAAACTTGAAGTTAGGTATAAAGGGGTTGAATGTTCTGAAAACTGTGAACGTTCTGTTTGCGTTCGTATGGCTTGGGTTTCGAAATGTTGTTTCATGTAGTTTATTTAAAAATTCAAAGATTGAAAAATTCAATGATATACATTGTTTTCTTTTTAATCTTAACTCTCTCTTCTCTCTTCTCTTGGTTCTTTGGCTCTTGGCTATTAACTACTATTCTTCGCTAATCGTAAAATATCTCCAAAAACACCTCTAGCAGTTACTTTTTGCCCTGCTCCTGCTCCTTGAATAACAATCGGTTGTTCTCCGTACGATTCTGTATAAATCTCAAAAATAGCATCCGAGCCTTTTAAACTTCCTAAAGGAGAGTTTATGGGTACTGAAACGAGTTTTACATCCAATTCTCCTTTCGATTGCTGCAAGTCTCCATGCAAATCACCAATGTATCGCAATACGTGATTTTCTTCCTGTGCCTCTTTTTGTTGCTGAAATGTTGCATTTAACTTTTCTAGATTTGCTAAAAACTCTTTTGAAGAAATCTCTCTAAATGCTTCTGGAATTAGGTTTTCTATTTGAATATCTTCAAACTCATTTTCTAAATCGAGCTCACGAGCTAAAATCAACAGTTTTCTAGCTACATCATTTCCACATAAATCCTCACGTGGGTCTGGTTCTGTAAACCCTTTGTCAATAGCCTCTTGCAACACCGTTGAAAACGGCACGTCTTCCGCAGAAAATTTATTGAACAAATAACTTAATGACCCTGAGAATACCCCCCGTATTCTTGTAATGTTCTCTCCTGAATCGTGTAATAATTTAATGGTATCGATCAAGGGCAACCCTGCCCCTACATTGGTTTCGTACAAGTAGCTCTTTTTATTTTTATCTAGGGTTTTTCGTAATTTTTTATAAAAATCATACGAAACGGTATTCGCTATTTTATTAGACGAAACCAAATCGAACCCAGCATTGACTAACGGAATATAATTTTCTATAAAATCTGCACTGGCTGTATTGTCTACCGCTATTACATTTTCTAAATGATGTTCTTTTGCATAGTCGATTACACGGTTGACTATGTGTTTCTCTTCTGGTACTTTCTCCAATTCTTCTGACCAATTTGCACCGACTCCGTTTTTAGCTAACAATACTTTTTTAGAGTTGGCAATCGCAAAAATATTCAGTTGAATTTTCCGCCTTTCTAAAATTGATTTCGTGTTTTCTATAATCTGTGCTATCAAGGTGCCCCCTACCAAACCTTTTCCAAAAACAGCAATATTTATCTTTTTAGCAACTCCGAATACTTGACCGTGAATTACATTCAACGCCTTGTTGAGTTGCTCTTTTTTAACCACCAAACTTACATTTTTACCTGTAATTGTATTGTTAAATAGCAACGGTACTATTTGGTTTTTAATCAATGCGTTGTATGGGTGATGAAATTCACTTAAATCTTGCCCAATAATTGATATTACTGCTACCTCTTCTTGTATGGAAATCTGGTTTACATCCTTTGTTTGTAAATCATTCTCGAACTCCTGTTCTAAGGCTTTTACGGCCGCTGTTGCATTACTTTTATCGACTACTAAACCAATACCTCTTTCAGAAGAACCTTGTGAAATGATACTTACACTAATTCCGTGATTACTCAACGCTTTAAAAATACGGGCATCTACCCCTACTTTTCCTAACAGCCCTCTTCCTTCAAAATTGATTAAAGCAACCTTGTCTAATACCGATAAAGACTTAATTCCTTTCGAGGTTGATTTTGCGGTAATTAACGTTCCTTTATCACTGGGATTGAAGGTGTTTAAAATTCGTAGATTGATGTTCTTCTCTAGTAACGGAATGATGGTTTTGGCATGTAAAATAGTGGCTCCGAAGTTTGCCAACTCATTGGCTTCAGAGAATGATAATTGTTCAATTTTTTTGGCATCAGCAACTAAATCAGGATTAGCAGTGAAAATACCATCGACATGCGTGTAGTTTTGTAACTCTTCGGCATCTAAATAGTTTGCCAATAAAGAAGCTGTATAATTGCTTCCGTTTCTTCCTAAGGTAGTGGTTTCATTTTTTAGATTCGAGGCTATAAATCCTGCCACTACATTCACCGTTGTTCCGTTGTGTTGCTTAAAGTAATTCAGCACGTTTTCTTTAGATACCTCAACGATTGATTGTCCGTTTCCTGCACTCTCATCCGTTTTAAGCAAAAGCCTGGCATCGGTAGCATTCGCATTGATTCCTTTTTGTTGTAATAAGTCGGTAACTGTTTTTATGGACAGTAACTCCCCTTGAGCAAGTACTTCATCCTTTATTTTTTGATTATAATCTCCTAACAAACGAACTCCTTCAAACAACTTTTTTAAGGTGTTAAATTCAGTCGTGAAATCTACGAACGGAGTTAATTTTGTTTGCTCGAATCGAAATGTTTCCAATTGTTCTTTAAACGTCTCATTCTTAGATGCTCTTTGTAAAATATCTTCCAACTCATCGGTAGCGTTGCCTCTTGCTGAAACAACTACGGCTATATGCTCTCCTTCGTTAATTTTTTGCTCTATAATGCTTATTACATGATGTATCCCTTCATTCGACAATGATTTTCCGCCAAACTTTAAAATTTTCATCCTCTTTTTTGTTGATTTTTGATTGAATATCGGTTCAATAATTTTTTCTAATTGCGGGTACTCTATTAAGAACGCATCATGTCCATGGTCAGAGTTGATTTCGTTATAGGTAACATTAGCATGGGCAAATGCCAGTTGTTTGTAGGTTGCTCTGTTTTCTTCCGCAGTAAAAAACAAATCAGAATCTACCCCAACAATATGAATATCTGCTTCAATGGTTTCTAACACATCCAATCTTGCTCTTCCTTTGGTCACATCAATTGTTTTTAATAACTGATTCATTAATTTGTAAGAAGCCAATTGATAGCGTTCTTGTAGCTTTTTTCCGTGATGTAACAACCAACTTTCTACATTAAAAAGCTGAGATTTTTCATTCTTAGAGCGTTGAAAACGTTTTTTAAACGACTCTGGCGTTCGATAACACAGCATGGCATGCATACGGGCATCGTGTACAGGATTGCTAGAATTGGTTAAAAATTGCTCTTGTATTTGGCAATTGGCTATTAACCAATCAGTCGATTTCCAGTCGGTCGCAATGGGTATTAAGTGCGCTGTAATCTTCGGATTCAATACCGCCATTTCCCAAGCAATTCCTCCTCCTAAAGACCCACCAATTAAGGCAAATAGCTTTTCAATTTGTAACTGTTGTAATCCTTGTAAAAAGATGTTGGCAATATCACGTGCTACCAAATTTTTATAATCATCAATTAAAAAATTGTCATACCCATTTCCTGGTATGTTAAAGCACAAAATGGTGTATTCATTCGTGTCTATAACCTTATTTTTCCCTATTACATCTTGCCACCACCCCTCATTTCCTGCAACATTACTATTTCCAGTGAGTGCATGGTTTATTAGCACCACAGGAGCGGTACCCAATGCTTTTCCGAAAACTTGATAGCTTAACGGAATGGTATCGAATTGTGTACCGCTTATGGTGGTATAACTAAGAATGTGTATGTGGTGTAGATCACTTTTCATTATTAATATTTTATGGGCGTTCCCCTAAAGGGTCGGGCTTTACATTATATCTTTTGTGGGTTCTCGATACTTGCTGCGCAAACTCGAACTCACCACAAAAGGATGCCATTTCAATCCCTAACGCAGTTCATTTTACGCCAATACTTCTTTAGAAATTTTAGCAAATGCTTTTTGTAAATCGGTTTTTAAATCCTCTACATTTTCTAAGCCAACCGATAAACGAATTAAATCTTTCGTAACTCCTGTACTTTCTTGTGCTTCATCACTCAATTGTTGGTGTGTCGTACTTGCTGGATGAATAATTAACGATTTGGTATCTCCAATATTCGCTAATAATGAAAAAAGTTGGGTAGTATCGGCAATGGTTTTAGCGGCTTCATAACCACCTTTTACCCCAAAGGTTACCAAGCCACTTTGACCCTTAGGCAGGTAGGTATCGGCTAACGCTTTGTAGTTGTTTCCTTCTAAACCAGGATAGTTTACCCAAGCTACTTCTTCTTGTTCTTGCAACCACTTAGCCAATTCCAACGCATTTTTACTATGTTTTTGAATTCTTACTTCCAGGGTTTCTAACCCTTGAATAATGTTAAAGGCATTGGTTGGACTTAATGCGCCACCAAAATCACGCAATCCTTCTAAAATCAGTTTAAATGTATACGAGGCTGCTCCTAATGCTTCGTGGTACACCAATCCGTGATATCCTGCTGAAGGTTCGGTAAACTCAGGAAACTTACCGTTTGCCCAATTAAAGGTTCCTGCATCAATAATGGCTCCTCCTAGCGAATTTCCTTGTCCGCCAATGTATTTTGTTAAGGAGTGAATTACAATATTCGCTCCGTGTTCAATCGGATTTAATAAGGCAGGTGTGGCTACTGTATTATCTACAATAAAAGGCACTTCTGCTTTTTTAGCATGTGTAGATATGGCTTTTAAATCTAATACGTCTAACTTCGGATTCCCTAAAGATTCTACAAAAAAGGCTCTGGTATTCTCTTGTACTGCCTCGGCAAAATTATCAGGGTCAGAAGCATCAACAAAGGTGGTGGTTATTCCTAACCTTGGTAAGGTAACGCTTAACAAATTGTAGGTTCCTCCATACAAACTACTTGATGCTACAATATGATCTCCTGCTTTTAAAAGAGTTAATAAGCCTGTTGAAATTGCTGCCGTCCCCGAAGCAAAAACCACCGCACCGATGCCTCCTTCTAAAGCAGCTAAACGATCTTGTAAAATTTGATTGGTCGGATTGTTTAGACGGGTGTAAATAAATCCTAATTCTTTTAACGAAAACAGATTTGCTGCATGCTCTGAATTGTTAAAAACATACGATGATGTTTGGTAAATAGGAACCGCTCTTGCTCCTCCATTTTGGGTTACATCATGACCTGCGTGCAACGCATTGGTTGCGAATTTTTGTGTACTCATTTTTCTTGTTTTTGAGTTAATACTAGATTCCCGCTTTCGCGAGAATGACATTTTCAAAAGGAATACAATACTGCGTATTGTGAAACATTTTGAGATTAAACCAAAAGCCAAAACACATCTTTATTAGATGTTGCTTACTAGAAAAATGTTATTAAGAAATAATAAGAAGCTTCTTGTAGTTATGAAAAAAACTTCTCTGGGTTATCTATCCACGAGTTTTTACGCTCTGGTAGAATTTAGCACCTTCTTTGTTTGCACAAAGGGTTGCTAAGGTTTCACAGGGTCTAATCCCTCCACCTTTCTTGATAACATCGTCAATAAGTGTTTGAACTTTTACGAGTACAAATATTCAATTATAAAAATGGATTTTCCAAATTTATTTCAGTTTTTATTTAAAAAATCATTTTGTAATATTTTTAAATAAAAACTATAAATATCTAATAATCAAAAAATTAAAATAAACTACTTAAACTAAAGATTTATATTTCATATATTCTAAGAACTACAAGATAACATAGAGCTTCCTACTTTATTTCGAGCCCATTCTGGTCGTTTCGCAAACCATTTTTCGTATTCTGGTTGTTCATCGTAGGGATTTTTTAGCAATGTACATAATTCATTTAACAATGAAAAATCATTTTTATTTGCGTCATCAATGGCTAATTGTGCCATGTAATTTCGGAGTACGTATTTCGGATTAACTGCATTCATTTTCCTTTTTCTTTCTTCGTCTGAAACAGTTTCGCTTTGTAATCTTTCCAAATAATTTTGAAACCAGTTTTCCCAAGATGTTTTTATTTCGGCTACAACTTCTGAAGGCGTGTAGAATGCTTTTGCTATTTTTTCGATTGCTTTCTCAACGGTATCTTCTTTTAAAATAGTTGCCAGCAGTCTGAAAAAAATAGTCATATCCGTTTCTGCTTTTTGAAGCACTTCTTCAAGGTCAGCAATTAATTTTCCATCTGATTCTTTTGAAGAAAAAAGACCTATTTTTTCTCGCATCATTTGTACATACTTTTCAGGAAATTGCTCTTGATAATTTTCTAAAACAGCTTCTAAAGGGGCTGCTTCTTTTATTAAAGGGTACAACGCATTGGCCAGCTGGTATAAATTCCATAAAACGATTTCTGGTTGCGCACCATATCGGTATCGTTTGTGTGTATTGTCGGTGGTATTAGGAGTCCATCCATGGTCATAACCTTCTAACCATCCGTAAGGTCCGTAATCAATCGTTAATCCGAGAATCGACATATTGTCGGTGTTCATTACTCCGTGCACAAAACCTACCCGTTGCCAATGAATCACCATCTTCAAACTACGTTCGGCTACTTCTTTAAAAAAGGCCACATACGTTTGTTTTGACGGTTCGCCTAGGTAAGAAAAATGATTTCTGATGGTATAATCGACCAGTGTTTTTAACGTTTTTACATCTCCCCTTGCTGGAAATAGTTGGTAACTACCAAAACGTAAAAAAGATTTGGCTGCTCTGCACACAATTGCTCCCTTTTCATAGGCAGGGTTTCCATCGTACATCACATCTCGTAGTACTTGATCTCCCGACAAGGCTAACGATAATGCTCTTGTCGTAGGCACACCTAAATGATACATGGCTTCACTGCACAAGTACTCTCGAATAGAAGAGCGCAATACTGCTAATCCGTCTGCATTTCTCGAATAGGGAGTTTCTCCGGCGCCTTTTAATTGCAATGCCCAATTTTTGTTCTGGTAAACTGTTTCAAACAAATTAATGGCTCTACCATCTCCTAATTGGCCTGCCCAATGCCCGAACTGGTGTCCGCCATAACACATGGCATAGGGTTGGGTATTCGGAAATACTTCATTTCCTGTAAAAACATTCTTAAATTCTTCGGAAGTTATGTCTGCTTCTGAAAGTCCCAATTCTTTTAGCATTGTATCCGATACATGTATGATTTTTGGATGGGATGTTTTTTGGGGAGTTACATACGAAAAACAAGCTTGTGCAACTTGTCTTCTTGTATTTTCTTGAATTGGGTCTGCTGGTAATTCGTTTGTAAAAGTATTTTCTATATTGAAATTCAACACGCTCTTTTATTCTTTAGTTTGCTATCATATAGTTTTTTCAATTTTGCCAATTTGGGTGAAATAACCATTGAACAATAGATTTGGTCTTTATTATTTTCATAATAGTTTTGATGATAGTCTTCAGCAGGATAAAACCTTGATGCTGGACTTATTTCGGTTACAATAGCATCTTCATAATAAGGTGTTAACTCTTCTACTACTTTTTGAGCAATTAGTTCTTGTTGTTCATTATGATAAAAAATGACAGAGCGATACTGAGTTCCTATATCACCTCCTTGTCTATTCAAGGTTGTTGGGTTGTGACTTGTCATAAATATCATTAACAACTCTTTATAACTTATTATTTCAGGATTAAATGTTGCTTGTACCACTTCTGCATGTCCCGTTAAACCTGAACACACTTCTCTATAGGTTGGCGTTCCTGGTACAATTCCTCCCATATAACCTGATACAACTTCTTCTACTCCTTTTATCTGGTTAATAACAGCCTCTACGCACCAAAAGCAACCGCCACCAACGGTTACTGTTTCTAATTTATCTTTTTTCATTGGTTTATTTATTATTGAGCATCTAAAATCATAGATGCTGAGTTAATACAATAACGTAATCCGCTAGGAGCGGGTCCATCAGGAAAAACATGTCCTAAATGAGCATCGCAGGTGTTACACATTACCTCGACACGAACCATACCAAAAGTTGTGTCTTTTTCATACTTAATAGCATTCTCTTTTATGGGTTGTGTAAAACTAGGCCAACCTGTACCCGAACTAAATTTAATTGTTGAATCGAACAAAGGGGTATTACAGCAAACACATTTATACTTACCCACATCATACACGCTACACAAAGCTCCTGAGTTGGGTCTCTCTGTTCCTTTTTGTCTAGTAACTCTAAACTGCTCGGGGGTTAAAAGTTCTTGCCATTCTTTAGTCGTTTTTTCCACTCTTTTATCTGGTATTGGATTCTCATTAACTGTAAAGCTAATTACATCTTTCCAGGTTAGTATCTTGGTATTCATTGGTTGCCATTTTAAAGATAAGTCGTTAATATATCAAATTATTTTCAAAAAAAGATATTTTTATCTGTTTTGATAAAGATATGATTTTTATCATGTTTTTTAGCTTCAGAAACTCAGTTATTTGTGTAAAAATAAGAAATACTTAATTTTTATGAAAGGATATAAAATCCTGATAGTCTTACTCTTTTTGTCAGTAGCTACAATTTTTGCTCAATTAGAGATTGATACGAAAACACACGCTAAAATAAATCTTATGCACGAATGTGTGTTCATGAAAGACATTGATTTTAAAGCTAAGTATTCTCATTTATTTCGTTCTGAGAGCGTAGCGTTTTTAAAAGAAAATACAGATAATACAAATATAACTGGGCATGTCACTATAAAGCCTACAGACTTAAAAACTACAAATCATGGTAATATCAAACAATAAAACAGTAGCTGATTATGTAACCGAGAACATAAAAACAGCACATATTTTCAAAAAATACGGAATTGATTTTTGTTGTGGGGGTGGTATAACTGTTGAAAAAGCTTGTGCGAAAAATAACGTAGATCAGGCAACACTTGAACAAGAACTAGCAGAAGTTGATGTCATAAAAGATGTTATTGAAGATTATGACAAATGGGAGTTGGATTTTTTAATCGTTTATATTGAGAACATACATCATAGCTATGTAAGAGAAAGCTTACCAATCATTTCTCAATATGCAACTAAAGTAGCCAAAGTACATGGACATCATTATACCGAAGTAGTTGCGATAAATCAATTATTTCACGAAGTAGCAAATGAGTTACTATCGCACCTACAAAAAGAAGAACAAGTACTATTTCCGTATATAAAACAGCTAGTAAAGGCAAAAAAAGAAGAGGTAAAAAATACAACACCTGCTTTTGAAACTGTGAACAACCCCATACAAATAATGGAGCACGAACATGAAAATGCTGGAACTATTTTTAAAGAAATATCAAGATTGTCTCATAAATATACGCCTCCAGAAGGTGCTTGTAATACTTTTCGTGCTTTGTATGCAAAACTAGATGAATTTGAACAAGATTTACATAAACACATTCATCTCGAAAATAATATTTTGCATCCAAAAGCAATTCTTCTAGAGAAAAAGATGTTTTAAATTACGAGTTGTGAATTGATAATTGATACTACAACAACGTCATTTGTTGGCTATTCTCTTCATTCGGTATTTTTAAATTAATACCCAATGCTGGATTTAGTTTTTTTATAAAATACCCAGCTAACAACGGTGATTCTACCTCTAAGTTCTGATGGATAAAAAAGTGAATATTTTTCAATCCTAAATCGTTCCATTCTTTTAGGCGAGCTACCCACTCATCTAAGCGAGTATAATCTGACGAGTGATTCGCCCCTACATAACGTACGAAAGCTTCATTATTCGTTAAACGCATGTGCATCATATCTCTTCTGCCTGCGGTATCTACTATTATATTCGCTATGTTATGCTCTTCAAACAACTGTGTAAACTCGTTAAACACCACTGTATCTTCAAACCAATCTGGGTGACGTACCTCAATAGCTAATGGTATTCCTTTGGGCCAACTGAGTACAAAATTTTGCAACCTATCGAAGTTTTTATTTCCAAAATTAGCATGTAACTGTAAGAAAATCGTTCCTAATTTCTCCTGTAAATGTGCTGCACTATCTAAATAAATATTTACTGCATCTTGCACTCCTTGTAAACGTTTCCAATGACTTATCTCCTGCCCTAGTTTTGGAAAAAACTTAAAGTCTTTAGGCGTTTTAGCTTTCCACTTTTCAAATTGTTCTGCTGTAAACTGTCGGTAAAAAGTAGCATTTAATTCTATGGAGTTAAATTGCCTTGAATAATAGTCTAATTCGTCTTTAGTTCCTCTCGGATAAAATCCTTTTAAATCAGCTTTATTCCATTTTGCACAGCCTACAAACACATTAGGAGTTGCCGTTTCTTCAAAACAATTTAACAATTCAATTGTTTTAGGGTGTGTTTCTGGTAACGTAAAATTTACTAATTCTGGTTGTGCTACTTTTCCAAATTTCATATTTCGCTGTTTTCAATTCCTTCTTCTATATCTTGATTCTCTACCATTTCTGGTCTAAACTCTGTCATTTTATCATCATTTAGCTTTTTTGCATATTGATAACCAGATTTCCACCATTTCTTCATTTTCTCTTTATCAAAAACTAACGAATTGGTTGTTAATACTGTTGGTGTATAATATAAATTGAGTTTTACATCATGTTGTTTGGCTGATAATTTTCCAATGGTAATATTGTGCCTTTCTACATTTTCTAGCATAAAATCAAAGGTATCCATCATCAACGAAAAAGGGTTTTTAGCGGGCAACCTATTCATTTGTGTTACTTCGGTAGCTAAAATAATAGCATCTACCTCTGTGGCTCCTCTAGAAATTGCTTCCCGAATAGGAACTAAACTTCCAAAACCTCCATCTGCATACTGACAATAGTCTTTTTCTAACAAACTCATAAAGGGAACATAATTGCACGAACCCCAAATCCAATCGCAAAAATCTTCGTATTCACATTCTAAGATAGACTTATACTCAATTTGATTGGCAGTAAGATTAGATACGGTTACGACCACCTCTTTGTTCAACCTTCTAACTTCATCATACATTTCTCTAGTAATGCTATTACCTATTAGCTTGCGTAAATTCTTACTCTCACCAAAGGTTTTACGACCATTTAAAAAGTTCCAAAAAGTATTTCGATGTCGTATAGAAACCACTTTTTCTCCGTGTACCGACTTTACTTTGAACGGACTATTGCTAAAAATAGCCTTCTGATCTACCGACGTGTATAATTCTTTCAATTCATCGACTAATCCCAAAGCTAAATGCGAAACCATCAAACTACCAGTTGAGGTTCCTAAGAGCATATCGTAATCTTTATTTTTATATTTCATCAAATATTGAGCAACTCCACCTGCAAATGCTCCTTTACTTCCTCCTCCTGAAATTACTAGCGCTTTTTTCATTAATTTACGTTTCGTTTTTCTATTTTTAGTTCTGTAAAAATATCAAAAATATGAAACCTATATAGGTAAAGTGAACCTTTCTCTACATCTTTACCAATTATTTTACATACTTCGGGTATTTATTCAAATTAAAACTATTAAAACATACCAATGAAACAATTAATATCCCTTTTCTTACTCTCTTTAACAATACTTTCTTGCAAAGAAAAAAAGAAAACACTAAGAACTTTTGAAACTATTAATATTACCGAGTTTAAACAAGATAGCACCAGTATTAGAGCCATGCTGGCAATAAGCAACGATGAATTGGTTTTTGCTGGTTCCAAAGGAGATATTACCACTACAAAAGATGGTGGTGCAACATGGCAAACACAAAGTTTAAAGTATAACGATACGATTGTACCGCATTTTAGAAGTATTGCTAAAAATGGTGAACATATTTTTGCTTTATCAATTGCAAACCCTGCACTATTATATAAAGGAAATCAAAATGCTTATGAATTGGTATATACCGAAGAACATGAAAAAGTATTTTACGATTGTATACAATTTTTTGCTGATGGAAAGCACGGCATCGCTGTTGGAGACCCTACGGAAGATTGTCCATCTATTATACTTACCGCTGATGGAGGCAATACATGGACAAAGATTCCTTGCTCACAACTTCCTACTTTCGAAGAAGGAGAAGCCTTTTTCGCCGCTAGTAATACCAACATTGCTATCGTAAACAATACTGTTTGGATAGGCTCTGGAGGCACCAAAGCACGTATTTTAAAATCGACCGATTTTGGCAATACATGGAAGATTTTTGACACGCCTATAGTACAAGGCGACGGACCACAAGGAATTTATTCTATCGACTTTTACGATGAAAACCATGGAATAGCTATTGGAGGTAACTACTCAAAACCTGAAGACAACTGTGCTAATAAAGCGATTACTACCGATGGTGGTACAACATGGACACTCGTAGCTGACAATATGAATCCTAATTATAAAAGCTGCGTACAATACGTACCCAATACGAACGGAAAGGAAATTTTTGCCGTTGGAAAAACCGGAATTTCATTTTCTAACGATGGCGGATATACCTGGAAAGAAGTAAGTAATGAAAGCTACTATGCAATTCAGTTTGTTAATAGCAATACTGCTTGGTTATCTGGCCATGAAAAGATTGGTAAGCTAGTTCTTAATTAATTCTTAATGTTTTGTTAAAAGAAACTATTTTCCTTTTTAACTCTATATTTTTATAGGCGAGTCAACTCAATTTTACATGAAAAAAATACTATTCTTACTCTTATCATTGTGTATGAGCACTTCTTTTGCACAAGAATACTTCCCTACCAATACAGGAGTAAAGTCCTCAAAAAACAACCTATACGCATTTACCAATGCTACCATTTATGTGACGCCTACCCAAGTAGTAAAGAAAGGAACACTACTTATTAAAGACGGTAAAGTTGTCTCTGTAGGTAAATCGGTTGACATTCCTAAAGAAGCACAGATTATAAATTTAGACGGAAAATCTGTATATCCTTCGTTCGTAGATGCTTATTCTACTTTTGGCATTGCAACACCTAAACGCGAAAGCAGTCGCAGCAGAAGACCCCAATACGACGCTGGTAGAAAAGGATATTATTGGAACGACCATATTCGTCCGGATGTAGACGCTGCTACCGAATTCAATTTTGATGCTAAAAAAGCCAAAGAATTATTATCATTAGGTTTCGGTGCTGTTAATACGCATGTAGAAGATGGTATTATGCAAGGTAACGGAATTTTGGTTGCTTTAAACCCACATAGTTCTGATGCCTACAGAATATTAGATAAACAATCAGGAAACTATTTATCGTTTACTAAAAGTGCTAAAACACGTCAAAGCTACCCTACTTCACGTATGGGCGCCATGGCATTGTTACGTCAAACTTATTTAGATGCCGACTGGTATGCCAAAGGAAATGCTAAAAACACCGATTTGGCTTTAGAAGCACTACAAAATAAAAAAGAACTACCTCAAATATTTAATGCGGGTGGATATCTAGACAATATGCGTGCTGATAAAATTGGGGATGAATTCGGAATTCAGTATACCATTCTAGGAGGAGGAAATGAGTATGAAAGAATCAACGATATCAAAGCAACCAATGCTACCTACATTCTTCCTATTGATTTTAGAAACGCTTACGATGTATCGAATTCTTTCTTAGCCGATAAAATTGCGTTGAGTGATATGCGTGCTTGGAATCAAGAACCAGCAAATCCATCAATATTTGCAAAAAACAAGATTCCTTTTGCCCTGACTACCTACAAATTAAAGAAGACAAAAGAGTTTCATAGCAACCTTCAAAAAGCCATTGGTTACGGATTAGATACAACTACTGCCTTAGAAGCCCTAACAACAGTACCTGCTCAAATTTTAAAGAATGATAAAATAGGAAATTTGAAAGCAGGGAGTCATGCAAACTTCTTAATTACCTCTGGTGATATTTTTGACAAGCAAACTACCCTGTATGAAAACTGGGTGCAAGGTGCAAAAAACACCATCAATTCAATGGATATCAAAGATATTACAGGTAAGTATACCCTAACAGTGAACGGGAAATCGTATGATATGACCATTAAGGGTACAGGAGCTAAACAAACCGCAGAAATTAAAAAAGAAGATACCAAAATTAAGTCCAATTTTTCTTTTGCCAACGATTGGTTGCACATTACATTAAGAGAAGAAGATAACTTTACCCGTTTAACAGGTCAAGTTGATGATAAACAACTCAAGGGTACTGCAATTGACAATGATGGAAATGAAAGTAAGTGGAATGCTATTTTTATGGGAAAAAATGATACCGATAAGAAAGATGACAAGAAAAAAGACAATACTCCTAAAGTAGTACCGGTTACCTATCCGAACATCGGATTTGGAAATGTTGTTCAACCTCAAAAAGAGACTATTTTAATTAAAAATGCCACGGTTTGGACTTCTGAGAACAAGGAAGTGTTCAACAATACCGATGTATTGATTAAAAATGGAAAAATAGCCCAAATAGGTACCAACCTATCTTCTAGAGGTGCAACAATTATCGACGGAACGGGTAAGTATGTAACCGCAGGTATTATTGATGAACACTCACATATTGCCGCTTCTGCTATTAACGAATCTGGTCATAACTCGTCTGCTGAGGTAACTATTGAAGACGTTGTAGACCCTAGCGATGTAAACATCTACAGAAATCTTGCAGGAGGTGTTACCTCTATTCAAATACTACACGGTTCTGCAAACCCAATTGGTGGACGTTCAGCAATTGTCAAACTAAAATGGGGAGAGAATGCCGACGGAATGTTATACAATAATACCCCAAAATTTATCAAATTCGCCTTAGGAGAAAACGTAAAACAATCGAACTGGGGAGAAATGAACACCGTTCGTTTTCCGCAAACACGTATGGGAGTAGAACAGGTATATATAGACTACTTCCAAAGAGCCAAAGAATACGACGCAAAAAAGAAAAGCGGACAACCGTATCGTAAAGATATTGAGTTAGAAACTTTGGCGGAAATTTTAAATAAAGAACGCTTTATTTCTTGTCACTCGTACGTACAATCAGAAATCAATATGTTAATGAAGGTGGCAGAACAATTCAACTTTAACATCAACACATTTACACATATTTTAGAAGGTTATAAAGTAGCCGATAAAATGAAAGAACACGGAGCTGGTGGTTCAACGTTTTCAGATTGGTGGGCGTACAAATATGAGGTGAACGATGCCATTCCTTACAACGCAGCAATTATGCACAATCAAGGAGTTACTGTTGCTATTAATTCAGACGATGCAGAAATGTCTCGCAGACTGAATCAAGAAGCCGCTAAACTCATTAAATACGGAGGTTTAAGCGAACAAGAAGCCTGGGCTACCGTAACCATCAACCCTGCCAAACTATTACACCTAAACGACCGTACAGGAAGTATTAAAGTAGGTAAAGACGCTGATGTGGTTGTATGGAGCGGAAATCCACTTTCCATCTATTCTAAAGCAGAAAAAACTATTATTGACGGAGCTATTTATTTTGATATTGAAAAAGACTTAGAAAAACGTACAGCGATAAAAGCAGAACGTGCCAAGCTAATCAATATGATGTTACAAGAGAAGATTAAAGGAGGCAAAACACAAGCTCCTAAAAAGAAAACTCAAAAATTATTTCACTGTGATACAGAATAGAAACTTAACAATACATAACATGAAAATTAAATACATATACAGTTTAGTAGTAGGTTTCTTATTCTTAGGAAACACGATTGCGCAACAAACACCCGCACCCAAACAAACGCAAGCTTATAGTATTGAAGGTGCCACAGCACATTTAGGAAACGGAAAAGTGATTGAAAACTCTTTAATCATGTTCTCTAACGGAAAAATTGACTTCGTAGGAAGTGCCAATATGAGAATAGCCAGAAAAGGTACTGTGATCAATGCCAAAGGAAAACACATATACCCAGGATTCATTGCAGCAAACACCTCTTTAGGTTTAGCTGAAATTGATGCGGTACGTGCCACCATCGATGATGATGAGGTAGGTGCTATGCTACCCCACATCCGTAGTATTATAGCCTATAATGCCGAAAGTAAAGTAGTAGAAACTATGCGACCTAACGGAGTGTTCATGGCTCAAATTGCTCCACGTGGTGGTGTTATTTCTGGTACCTCTTCTGTGGTACAATTAGATGCTTGGAACTGGGAAGATGCTACTATCAAAACCGATGATGGTGTTCACATGAACTGGCCTCAAGTATTTTCTAGAGGTCGTTGGTGGATGGGTGAAGATCCAGGATTAAAACCTAACAAAAACTATCAAAAAAGCATTGATAACCTTAAAGAATTTTTCGCTAATGCAAAAAGCTACCTAGCAGGTAACAAAACACCTAAAAACTTACCATACGAAGCTTTACAAGGAGTTTTAAACGGTACACAAAAAATGTTTGTGCACGTATCGGGAGAAAAAGCAATTACTGACGCTGTGACTACTTGTAAAGAAGTAGGCGTTAAAAACATCGTGATTGTTCGCGGACGAGAAGCTGAAAAAGTAGCGACCCTATTAAAAGCAAACAATATACCTGTTATTTTAGAACGTGCGCATCGCTTACCCAATAGTGAAGATACCGATTACGACAAACCCTTTCGTGCGGCAAAAATATTAACCGATGCGGGTATTTTAGTGGGCTTAGGTATGGAAGGAGACATGGAACGTATGAGTACACGTAACTTACCTTTTTACGCTGGAACTCATGCTGCTTACGGATTGGGTAAAGAGAAAGCCTTACAATTAATTACCCAAAACAATGCTAAAATTTTAGGTATTGACGACATGGTAGGAACCTTAGAAGTTGGTAAAGACGCTACCCTATTTGTTTCTGAAGGCGATGCCTTAGATATGCGCACCAATAGTTTAAACGATGCTTTTATACAAGGAAGAAAAATCAGCCTAGAATCACATCAAACAAAATTATGGAAGCGTTATGCTAATAAGTATAAAAACCAGTAGAATGTCTTTCTAAACTAAGAGATAGTCACGTCATTATCATTCCTCGCTATGACAACAATTTTAACGTCATTCCGAGGAGTTTGTTGAGCGAAGTCGAAACAATGACAAAGGAATCTCTTCAATTTAATAAACTATTAAACATCATTCTTTTACTAGGATGATGTTTTTTTATAAAACAGAATAGTACTTTTGTATTCAGATATTACAGTCGATGAAACAAATTAGCAGTACACAAAACACCTACATAAAAGAACTTTTAAAACTTCAAGAAAAATCTAGAGAACGCAAGAAAAAAGGGCTGTTTTTAGTAGAAGGACAGCGTGAAATTTCGTTGGTGCGTAAAGGAGGCTATGAAATAGATACCCTACTGTTTGTTGCTGATATGATTACTGATGAAAGTACAAACAAAATTCTAAATAAGGCTTCCAACCTTATAGAAATAACAAAAGAAGTTTACCAAAAACTTGCCTATCGCGATACTACCGAAGGAATTATTGCCGTAGTGAAAGCTAAAAACTTCGATATAGACGCTATTGAATTCAACACCACTACTCCACTGGTATTGGTAATGGAAGGCATTGAAAAACCAGGGAATATTGGTGCTATGTTACGAACTGCCGATGCTGCTAAGGTAGATGCTGTTTTTATCGCCAATCCAAAAACAGACGTATTCAATCCGAACATTATACGCTCTAGCGTAGGCTGTGTCTTTACCAACCAGATTGGTGTAGGCACTTCTGAAGACATCGTAACATACTTGCAAAAGCGCCACATCAATATTTATAGTGCTACCCTACAAAACTCAAACCAATACCACAAAAACGACTATACCAAAGCTACTGCTTTGGTCGTTGGAACTGAAGCTACAGGACTAACACAAATTTGGCGAGACCAAGCCACTCAGAATATCCATATTCCTATGCAAGGTGAAATAGACTCGATGAATGTGTCGGTAGCCGCAGCTATTTTAACGTTTGAAGCCAAACGACAACGAGGATTTTAAAAAGCCACTACTTTTTTTACTAAAACCATTTACACATCTAAATCATATAATTTGATGTCTATGTTTTATATATTAATTGTATTATTTGTATTCATTAAATGGTTATTTTTATAGAACTAAAATAGATTGTAAAATTGAAAAAGATGAAAAAAGAAACCATTACTATTTCATTCAAAAGATATAAAGGAAAAGATAGTCTTATGTATAGCGCAGAAAGTGTAAGACAGTTTTTAAAAAGAAGTGCAAAATTAGCAAGCATAAATAAAACAGTTACACCACACAACTTAGGACATAGCTATGCAACTCATTTATTAGAAAATGGAGTGGATATAAGATATAAACAATCATTATTAGGTCATGCAAAACCTGAAACAACAATGATTTATACACATGTACAAAGAAAAGATTTATTAGAAATTACAAACCCACTTGACTCAGCTTTGAAGAAAATTCAAAAAGACTATAATAACAACCTTAATGTTCTTTTATCCCGAAATATTACCTAAATAAACCATATATTTGTTTGTATATAACAAGTTGTGGTGCATTTTAACGCAACGTTTTGCATAAAAAAGCATCTAATGAAAAAGGGAAAATTATGAAAACAAAAATTTTAATTTTAATCGGAATAATAATTATGGCTTTTGCTTGTAATAATGATGATGACTCTACTGAGCCAAATTTTGAAGGACAATACATTGGAACTTTTGAAAGAAACGGAATGATATCAAAAGTTGAACTTAATTTTAATAAGGGAAATTTTTCTGGAGAAAGCGATAGAATTAATTTTCCAGCTATATACTTTGGATCCTTTTCAGTCCAAAACAACACTCTGAATTTTGATAATAAACAACTCATTATAACAACTGAATTTGACCCAAATCTTGTGTTAAATGGAATCTGGAAATATCAAATTAACGATAACACATTAAATATGACAAACTCTATAGGAGATGTTTATATTTTGACAAAAGAATAAAAACGCACTACAACACCGGTAGCTGATGCACAACCCCCAAATTTCAAAAAACGGATTTCCTTTTAAAGCTATGTAAGGGTTGTATTTAGAACGAAGCCAAAATTTTAACTCCTTATTTTGCTTTTTTTCTGAGCTTAAAACGAAATTTATTAAGTTATATCGTACGTTTTTTAACCAAAACACAAAAGCAACCGCTTTGGCCTTAGTTTTAGTAGGTTTACCCAAGAATTTTAATAGTTTTTTAATGTTGTATGCAGCCCCCGCCATGGGCATGCAATTATTCGCCCCATCAATACCCCTAACATTTACTTTGCGTAAGCCTATATACTGTGTGAGGGTTCCAAAAACAGGCTCCACAATTTAATCTACGATAAAAATTTTCTTGCGGTACATGCGCACTCAACTGAAAGGAAGTGAACAGTTTTTCTTGATGCGTTTTTTTGCCTTGCATAATTAAATATACGATTTATATATTTGAAAAACAATAACTTAACACAAAAAACCTCTTCCATATTGTAAAAAATAAATCGTATATTGGGGTTGTGCAACAGGCACACTGTATATAGCAAATAGGGCGTTCGGTGGTTTACGAAAGTTCAGTGATATTTACCAACACCGCCAAATCGTTGATTTGGCTTTTAAAAATGAATAAATTAAAAACAAAATACAACGCTTTGGCTCAGAGCAAATTTGAAAGTTTATCGCTTTCTACTGCCCTACTTGCCATATACTAACCGTTAGCGGCAACTTGAGAAAAAAACTCGAAAACAGAAATGATAAAATACTTAACCAAAATATTTTTCTTATTACTCATTTCAAATAGTTACCAATCTTGCAATGGTCAGATCAAATCTGAACCTAAACAAAAAGAAACTAAAACCACCGAAATAGGCAAAGCTGTTTCAGAACTTGACAATCAAATTTGGGCAGTTTTTCAAGACAAAAAAGGAAATTTTTGGTTCGGCAGTAATGGAACTGGCATTTATTTCTATGATGGAAAAGAGCTAAAGCAATTCACCCAAAATGACGGACTAATTAGTAACCAAATTCGTGGAATACAAGAAGACATAAAAGGCAACGTCTACATCGAGACACCAGATGGAGTAAATAAATTTGATGGAATAGAGTTTACCACACTAGAAGTCATAAAATCAACCACCAATCGATGGAAATTAGAACCAAATGATTTATGGTTCAACTGTAATGGTAATGCAAATAATGTTTACAGATATGACGGACAAAATTTATATGAGCTTAACTTGCCAACACAAGATATAGAAAACACTTTAGGAATCAGGAAAAGTGAAAACCCATACACGGTATTTGGAATTAATAAGGACAAAAACGGAAATATTTGGTTTGGAACTGTTTTGGCAGGAGCATTTCGTTTTGACGGCAAGTCATTTTTATGGATTGGAGAAAAAGAATTATCAAGACTTCCGGATGGACGAGAACCTGGAGTTCGCTCAATTTTAGAAGATAGTGATGGAAATATTTGGTTGAGTAATTTTAAGAGCAAATATAGTATTACGCCAAATTCAACCAAGGAATATGAGAGAATAAAGGCCGTTGACCTATCCGAAGAAATCGTAAGAGATAAAATACTGTACTTCAATTCTGGAATTGCGGATAATGAAGGAAATTTATGGATGACAACTTATGGTGGTGGCGTTTGGAAATATGATGGACAAGACCTCTTGAACTTTGAAATAAATAATGGAGAAGAAGATCTTTTATTGATTTGTATCTATCAAGATACTAACGGAACACTTTGGCTCGGGACAAACAATGACGGAGTTTACAAACAAACAGGAAAAGGATTTGAAAAATTTGAACCAAAACATAGAAGCAGCCGCTAACACGGTGTATAAGTAATGGCGGTTTAAGTGATAAAAACGAAAGTATAAACATAAAACAAAGGTCAGTAGACAACCGAAAGGTTTGTGAGTAAAAATCCACTACTACTCATACACTAACCATTAGCAGCAATTAAAAGAAAAACCGTGAGAAATAGAATATTACTGATAATTATAATGGTTTTGACTTTCAATTCTTGCGGAATTTTTAAGACTCATCATAAGGATAAACTGATTGATTTTGAGAATAATCAAATTCTTCAAAAGACTTTAAAATTGAATGGTTATTACTTTGCGGAATTAGAGCGTGAAGCTCAAAGTTTTGACAAAATTCAAGGAGAAAAAATTAAATATCTTTCTGCATTTTTTATTTATGAAGATGGCTTTGTTGTGAATATTCGTGGAATTGACGGAATTACAAATTACACTTGTTCGCAAGGAAAAACTTTTGAAAACTCTTATGAAAGTGCACACAAAGCAATTGAATTGATGCTTGAATCTCAAAATTCAGAAGAAAAACGAACTAAACGGATTTGCGGGTTTAAACCAAACGACATTGGGAATAAAGGTTTAGCTAAAATCAATAATGATAGAATCAAAATTCAGTTTTACAGTATTGAAATGCAAAAACCTGGAAAAGATTCATTTAATTCAGCTTATTTGTATGAAATGAACGGAATTATTAAATCTGATTTAAGTTTTGTTATTAAAAGTGAAACCGAATATAGAACTAACGAAACAACAACTGAAAACACAGTGTTTCAATTTAGACAAACTGAACAGAAACCAAATATTGAGAATTATTTTAAGAAGAATATAAACCGATTTAAATAACTGCTTACAACAATTGTAGCTGATGCACAACCCCCAAATTTCAAAAAACGGATTTCCTTTTAAAGCTATGTAAGGGTTGTATTTAGAACGAAGCCAAAATTTAAGCACCTGATTTTCTTCTTTTAGAAAGCTTAAAACGAAATTTATTAAGTGATATCGTACGTTTTTTAACCAAAACACAAAAGCAACCGCTTTGGCCTTAGTTTTAGTAGGTTTACCCAAGAATTTTAATAGTTTTTTAATGTTGTATGCAGCCCCCGCCATGAGCATGCAATTATTCGCCCCATCAATACCCCTAACATTGACTTTGCACAAGCCCATATACTGCGTGAGAGTTCCAAAAACAGGCTCCACCCGGCTCTGCCGTATCCCCTTGGAACGTTTGCCTAAAAGAGTTTCGAGCCGCTGTTTAGTCCGTTCGTACTGATCCCTGTAATAGGTTACCGAAAACTTCTTTTCTTTGGCTGTTTTACCTAGACAGCCACTTGCCATTGGGCAGCCTTTACACTGTAGGGAACTGGTACGGTATTCCTTCTTTTTGGTTTTGGTTCTGTAGTCTAAGAATACTTTTTTAAAGGGCACAACCTCGCCTTGAGGACAAATGTAATGGTCTTTCTCGCGGTTGTACACAAAACCCTCAGCCCCCCCTTTGTAAGTACCGTGTGGTGGAATGTAAGCTTCGATACCCTGTGCTTACAGAAAGGCGTAATTCTCTCAACTTTACTTTCTTATTTATATTTTTTACATTTGAAAGTATAAAATTGCTGAAATCTTCCACTTATCCTACCGAAAAAGAAGTATATCATTAATTTTATGCTGTTTATAAACTAGTTGTGAGTAATTTACCAATCCAAGAGACCCAATGGAAAAAATTAAAAATCAGAAACACACAAAAGAAACGCTCCACTACTCTATTTCCATAATGTTGGAAAGAGCATCATATTATGGTTTTCGTGCCCTTGTGGTTCTTTATATGGTTGGAGAAACACTGAAAATGGGAGATAAAGAAGCGTTAAGCATTTATGTCTGGCTTACAGCTTCATTAGTTTTTTCTCAAATCATAGGAGCACTTTTTGGAGATTTACTTATCGGAAATAAAAAATCAATAATAATTGGTGGAATTATTCAAGCAATCGGGGCTTTTAGTTTGTGTATTCCGTCCACAAAAGCACTTTATTTAGGCTTGTTTCTTGTCGTTTTAGGTAACGGGCTTTTCAAACCAAATATCATTTCAAATTTCGGCAAGACATATTTGAATAAGACTGAATTGTTAGATTCAGCATTTATGATATTTTATCTCGCAATAAATTTAGGTTCTTTCCTCGGAATTTTACTAGTTGGATATTTAGGAGAAACATATGGCTATAATATAGGGTTTGTGATATCTGGAGTATTAATGTTAATCTCAACAATCCCTATTTTTCTTTCAGAGGAAA
Source organism: Tenacibaculum tangerinum (assembly GCF_029853675.1). Taxonomy (NCBI): domain Bacteria; kingdom Pseudomonadati; phylum Bacteroidota; class Flavobacteriia; order Flavobacteriales; family Flavobacteriaceae; genus Tenacibaculum; species Tenacibaculum tangerinum. The sequence goes on from NZ_CP122539.1 coordinate 847,501, forward strand.
AAAGGCTGGATAAAATTGAGAAAAATGAGTTTCCAATAAATGAAAGAGTTTTAAACATCTTGATTGCATTTATTGTTGTTGGATTATTTTGGGGGTTTTACGAAGTATCAAGCATTCGAACTTTCGATTTACAATTACAATTGAGTGAAATATCCACTTTAGATATCCCAAATCATTTATGGCAATCAATCAACTCTATTTTTTTTTTACCAATTAGTATAATTGTAATTATTTTATGGACTTACTTTTACAGTAGTCAATTCTTTAAATTAATGCTTGGGTTTATTTTTGGAGTAATTTCATTCGGAATAGTATTATTAATTCCAGAAGTACCTACTGAACAACATACAATACTCTATTTAATTTCATTACTTTTTCTTGCAATTTCAGAAATTCATATTGCACCAATAATTCATTCGATTTTAACAAAGTATTCTAACCCTAAATATTTAGCAATTCTAATTAGCTTGGCATTTTTACCAACAAAGTTAATTTCTTTAGTTTTAGGTCTGTTCAACGATAAATTGTATGACAATCCGATATTAGGATTAAAAATTGGAATAGTTGGAATGACTATTATCGGAATTGGACTGATTGGGTATATAATCATTAATAATAAAAATACTTACGATAATAATTTCTATGAAAAATAATTCTCAGCTTTATAAGCTTTACGTCTTATATTTATTCTTTATATTTGAAAGTATAAAATTGCTAAAACTTCCGTTTATCCTACTAGAAAACAAGTATACCAGTAATTTTATATTGTTTATAAGCTAGTTGTCTAACATAAAAATTAAAGATGGAAAAAAAATATAAAATAGATGGAACTTACCAAGTGAATGGTAATAAAGAAAAAGAATTTGCTATAGAATATGACAACCTACCTGAAAATGAAGAAAGAAATAACCAGCTGTTGGAATTGCTTAACTATCCTTGGCGACTTATAAAAGAAGGTGGAAAATTAGGTGTAAATGGGGTAAAACGTTTTTTTACCATATTGTTTTTATTTGCTTTCTCAAATACGGTATTGTTCTTTTATGCAATCAGTCGATTACTCTCTACAGATTTTGAGTTTATAAAAATCTTATTTGTTTTATTAGTGCTAGTTCTTGGATTAGGAATCACCATCTACTCTGCATATAGAACATATCAGTACGTAATTATTGATACTATGCGAGTGATTTATGAAAACTTATCGTCATTTTTTCATAAAATAAGCGAACTAATAATCGACAAGGCAGAGAATTTATTTCAAAATAAAGTTGACTTGACTGATAATCAATTAACCAAAGCATTAGATTTTGGTAAAATGGTAAACTCTAAATATCAAAAGACACCGAAATTTTTAAGAAAAGGAATTATTATGATCTTAAACAAAATACCATTCGTGGGAATGTTAATTGATTTAAAAGAAGATATTTCACAAGGTAATAAGGTTGAAGCAAGTACTAAACTTTATGATAAAATGGATGGGTTTATTTCGGGTACTATATTCGGAAATAATAATACGAAATGGGTTTGGTGGCTACTTCCTTTAAATATCATAATCATAATCGTTTTGATAAAATTAAAAATAGGATAAAAATGCTACACAATACTGCGGAAAAATGCAGAAAAGCGCATTTTACGCAAAATGTTGGCGATATTTAAATAATTCAAATTCCTTCAGAAATCGATACTGTAAAAATTAAGTATAAAGACATTGTGTTCTTTCTTGTTCGAAAAAAATTTGAGCCTGAAAAACATAAACTTGATAAAAGCAAATTGACCATTGACGGAGAAACTTTCTTTGGAACTGACGGCGACTTTCCTGAATATGAACTTTCAGAAGCTTACGTTAAACTAAATGGGCAAAAAATATCATTAGAAACATCAAAAATGTGTAATCCTTGGTTTGGAAAAAGAGACGTCTTTCATCATCAAATAATATTCAATGAAAATGACAATGGAATTTTAGTTTTCGGAACCTTCTCGGACGGAACTGGATCTTATGGAGCTGAATGGTTAGTAAAAAAGAATAAATCTGAAAGATTAGCATTAACAACTGACGAAAACTTTACATTCAAATATGATGAAGAATAAATGATGTTGTAAAGAATAGCTTCCTTAAAAAGTAATTCTCAGCTTTATAAGCTTTACATTCTTATGTTTAATTTTAATATTTTAACGTATAGAGTTGCTAAAGCCTGCCGCTTATCCCATAAAAAAGGAGTATACCAGTAATTTAAAAAGCAAATGAAGTACATAATAATAGGCGTAATCACAATTATTTTAGTTCTTTTCAATCAATTTAGAGGAAAAAAGAAAAATAATTTAATCCTTTTAAGCGGAAATAGTTTTGAAACTAAAGGCAATACTTCTGAGAAAGATAAATCAACTCTCAGTAATCTGAAGAAAATAAATAGCGAAGATTACAGCAGATATATACTTACAAAAAGCACAACCAAAAGTTATATTCTCAAAGGAATTAAAGAATATGGAGAACTATCAGGGAATGAAGAATTTAAAATATACACGTTCGGAATTGCTGAATACGGAGATTGGAAAATTATAAAAATTGACCCATCGATTAGTTTTTATGTTTATCACAATCTTGTTTGTTGGTTAAGTGGCTATGAGGAAGATACAGCGATTCCCAAACTTTCAATTGGATTTTCTAAAAATAAAGCTGATTCACAAGAAGATTACTTGTGCTTTTTAGACCCTGAAAACGAATATGGAGACACGCTAATCGGAACTTTTAGAAGCGGAGAATCATTTTCAATCTACCTACCAGAAGCCTATGAAGAATATGGAAATCTGACAATTAAAAAAGAAATTCAAGTTTCAATGAAAGAAAATGTGGACTATATTTCTGAACAAGGATTTAATATTTTGGACATTGAATCTTTAAAATATTCTGAACACAAAATTAAAATGAACGAATAAAAAACTATCGCCAATAATCGCTACAACTAATTGCTTGGTTTCTTCTTACTTAGAAAATCTTACAGATTTTCTTATATTTCAAGAATGTTTACTAAATTAATCATGTAACCATGCAACTAACCATACCCATATTTCAGTACTATACAGAAAAGCTTTACAAACCAAAAGAATGCATTTTGAAACAATCTAAAAACGAAACCTTTTTACTCAAAAAATGACGTATTCACCTAAAATACTCAATCATATATGCTACTTTTGAGACAGACTGACGTTGTAGGCAAATAGAATCAATCAAATAAAATGAATGATTATTTAATTCTTACTTTAATATTTATGGTTTATTTTTCACCAGTCTTTTATCATTTGTATCTCGCTTTAAAAGAAAATAAAGACGGAAATAAAATTCCGCTAAAGAAGTTTAAAAAATTCTTGAAATACAGCCTTGCTATAATAGTTCCCATTCTTATCGGATTTGGAGTTTTGAGCCACACAAACTATCTGAACTATGAAAAACCGTTAACTTTTGACAAATATGACCAAATAACATTTGAAAACTTTAGAGGATTAGAGTTTTTTAAAAAATCACTTTACGGTAATGAAAGGTTTGCATATGTTGTTACATCAATTGAGAGTGAAATTGATGATAATTCTGTAAAAATTCGGTCTCTATTCTATCCATCTCGCTCTTTTGTTTACAAAAAGAATACTAACAGCAAAGAACTATTAACACACGAGAAATATCACATCAAAATAACTGAACTGTTCGCTCGTAAAGCAAAAGAAAAAATATCAAAACTCAATAGATTTGACGAGAACAAGATTAAGGGAGTAATTAGACAAGCAAAAAAAGAAGAACGAAAATTTCAAACGGAATACGACTACAACACTTTTCACAGTTATGTTTTAAGTGAACAAAAAAGATACGAGAAAGAAGTTGACAGTTTACTAAATTTGCTGACCGAATATAAAGAACCAAAAATTGAATTTAATGATAAAAATTAGAATTATACTTTTTGCTTTAATAAGCATAACACTTACAAATTGCAATACAGAAAAACACAAATTTCCACTTGACAAACGCTATTGGGACTTAAACGACTATGATAAAGTAGTTTTGGAATTAAATTATGGTTACGAAGCAGACGAAAAACTTCCAACTTTTGACGACCCACAAACAAGAATTATTGTTGAAAAACTTACTGACCAACAGAATTTTAATATTGTTCTTGATGATAACGAATTAGGAATAAAGCACAGAAACGAAGTGGCAGAAAAATTCTTCAGCGAATGGAAAGATATGAATAACATCTATGATGCGCTTGATAGAAAAGACCAATATTTATACGATAAAGAAATGCTTGCTGTTTGGCATTTTGGTTTAGGGCTTCAACTCAAATATTTCAAATTAGGGAATGACCAAATAAAAGAAAATGCAGACGACCCAAATTCTTCAAGAGTTATAAATAACATTAACTCAAACGTAAGTACTTTAATAGAAAACTATCTGATTTATCTGGACGAGATAAATAACGAAAAAGCATTCACAGAAAAGGGAAAAACAAAACTTGCAAACGGAATTGACAACTATTTTCCAGCCCTGATTGAACTTTATCCAGACGCAAATTACAACGGAATGAAAAACAAAGCGCAATTAATCCTAAAAAAAGCTGAGTCGAACAAAATTAAGTCATCGCTGAATAAATTAATTGAACTGATTGACTCGAAAAGCAAAAAATAAACTGAAAATAATTGCCTGCAACAATGTTAGCTGATGCACAACCCCAAATTTTAAAAAAATAGAATTCATTTTAAAGCTATGTAAGGGCTTTATTTAGAACAAAACCAAAATTTTAACTCCTGATTTTACTTTTTTGAGGGCTCAAAACATATCAAATATGCCAGTATTTAGATAGGCACTTTCAGAAAACAGATTGTTTTCTGAGATTTAAGAAAAATCGGTATTCGAATTTTACAAATTTAATCCCGATTTTTGATTTTAGTGGCTTTTTTGAGTTTCTTCAAGGTAAAATTTTAGGAAAAAGATCCGACAAGACATACCTCTCTCATTAACCTTATTTTTGGGCTTTAAAATTAGGCTGTTTTTTTGTCTATTTCTCTCGCTTTTCTACGACCAATTTCAAGTGCGTTCCCTGTGTGTATTCCAAAGAAAATCCAAAGAATCTCATTTTTTTTAGTTTTAGCCTTTATCTTTTTTAAATGATAATGTTCTTTATCCTTACCAAAAGACCCTTCTAATCTTGTAGCTCTTTCTTTGGAAATAATAGCTCTAAGTTTCTGTTTTTCTTTGTGGTTTTTAGATTTTTTCCCCTTAGGAATAAAGTCTGTTTGTATAGCTTTAGAACTACAGTATTTTCTGTTTTTATTGGTGGCATAAATTTTATCTGCTCCAGCTATTTTTACTTTCTTTCGAGTTAATCCTTGCACTTTTTGAACCGTTTGTATAAAACGATTTCCCTCGTGAAAAGCATTAAAATTGATGTGTTCTATAAAACTAATCCCGTCTATTTGAACTTTGTTCACTTTTGCTCCAAATTCAACAGGTTTTACTTCTTTTCCCCTGACAATAGGACGAATATAATCCTTATGAATACTCACAATTCTATCCTTTATTTTCTCTCCTGTATCAAAGTGATGCTTTTGTTGCTCGTAAATCTTTTGAATTGTAGTTATTCTCTTATAATATTGTGGGGTAAACTCTAGGTTAGAATGGATTTGTAGTTCTTTTTCAAAATTGATAAACTTCAATAGTAATTTTAATAATGCTCTAGTTAATGAGATTCGTTTTGATTTGGTTTTTCTTCGCATTTTACTAAACCCTTGATACCGTTTCTTCCATTTCAAATACTTACTTCGAATCATTTTAACTCCTAACACTGAGCAGGTTTTTTGTAGTTGTTTATAAAGCCAATGCACAGACTGCCAAAGTAATTTTTGAATGCTAGGATAAGATAGTTCACTCTCATAACAAGTTGCATCCATAACTATTTGATTGGCGCTCTCTATTTGACCTTTCCAAAAAGAAAAAAGAACTTTTTCAACTGAACTAATCTCTAATTTCTCTGATAATTCACAACGTATTTGACTTACTATTTTATAATTGGTCAAACGTTCAAATCCTAGTTCAATATCACAAAAAAATTGATAATCAAGATTAGAATTTAATTGCTCTATTAATTTCTTATCTGAACAATTAGCGTAATGCTTCAAAAACATTAAACCAAGCCTCCCTTTAGGACTAAAAAGATAGTTTCGCCCTGTTGATTGTTCGTGGATACCAAAAGTATTTACCAAATCATCCCAAGGAATAGCAGCATGGATTTTGCCTAAATCTCCCTCTAAAAAACGTGCATAATGAGCATCATAATTCTCGCTTAGGGGAAAAAATTGAAATACGGTGTTGCATTTCAGAAATTCTTCGTATTTTCATAATTAAGTAATGTGAAAACCCCGTTTTTTGCCTTTTTAGGTGATTTTCGGGGTTTGTTTTGAAGATAAGGTACAACAAATCCCCTGTAAAAACAAGGGATTTCTATTTTATGAAAGTGCCTAGATAACGAAGATTATTTGAAAATTCAGAAAGTAAAAAAATATGTAGATCTTAATAAGATCAGTGACTAACACCTTATAAAATTAATACCTAGTGCAAGCCTACCTACGAAAATCCTCACGGATTTTCTATTCGGTTTGTATTTGCTAAATTAGTTGCTGAAACACGTTAGCTACAATTTGAGAAATGACGAAATACACACAAATTTTCATACTTTTTTTAACCCTATCTGCTTGCGGACAAAAAGCAACTAAAATGAAAACACCTGAGAATGCTAATGAGCAGTTTACGGAATTCATTGCCAAGAAAAAATTTGTTGCTCAACCTTATCCGAATTATTATCCAGGAATCTCAGATGAAAAAATGAGACCAATTTTCACAGAGAAAATTAACGAAATAGCATCTGACTTTAAAAACGTTGTGGAATCTGAAAATCCTACTGACAAAGATTATCAAAAACAGATTGCAATAGGTCTTTCAAGATTTAAAGAAAACTATCTGGAATTAGATACCGAAGACCGAGAAATGGTTTGTGCTTATATTGAGCAATTAATGAATATAGTTGGACTAGAAAGCTCGAATGGACAATTAAATAAATTTATATACGGTTTTGACCCAATAGAAATAGCAAAAGAATCGAAATGGACAGATGAACACGGAAATGTCTTTATTCAAAAGGGAAATGAAGTTTCCATCATTCCAGCTAAATACGAGAAAACTGAAAAAACCTATAAGGTGTTTATTTTTAATGAAACTCTAAATGAAATTCAAGTTTCAGAAAGAATTAAAATACAACCCAACAAATTCAAAGTTTTCAATATGGTAGACACAGACACGCTTGAATTAAACAATGGTGTAAAATTTATGTTTGGAGAAACTTACGGACTTGAAATAGAAGACAAAAAATCACAAGTCAGTGGACTTGGAGGAGAATTTTTAGTAAAATACGGAGTTCCGGATGAAGCGGAATGGGCATTTGTGATTGTCCCAGAAGGCGAAGAAGATTAATTAAATAAAAACTATAGCTAACAAAGAAATGAGGTAAAAACAACTAATTTTTTTATATTTTTTCACTCCAAGCTACTTTGATAGTTTATACCATAAGGCAAACCACTTTTTATAATTGCAAAGGCTTGTTTTAACATGATTCGTCCTAAATAAAGACTCCATTTGTATAGAAGCCTGCAGCGAGATTGGAGAAAACCCAGATTTGAAAAGAAATATGATGTAAAAAGCCGAAAACTATTCGGCTTAATAAGAATTGTACAACTTTTATAAACTTTCCCGCCCCCGTGATAGCGGCGACCCATGCCGTGATATTAGCGGAGCGTGCCGTGATAGCTGCGACCCATGCCGTAGTATTAGCGGAGCATGCCGTGATAACGGCGACTCATGCCTTAGTATTAGCGGAGCACGCCGTGATAGCTGCGACCCATGCCGTAGTATTAGCGGAGCACGCCGTGATAGCTGCGACCTGTATAACCTTTGATACTCCTTGAAACGTCTTTTATTACGTAAATAATGGGGGGGTATGGGATGCCGTAAGATCGTATGTGATCAATGTTTTAGATTCGCAAGAATTGTAAGAACAACTCGATTTTTATAATTAATTAACAAATAGCAATAACTCGTTAATAACTTTACTTTTGATAAAGCATTGGTTTTGATATATTTGATAGCGTATAATAATTGTTAAATTTTAGTTTATCCCATGTTTTCATTGGGATAACAAAACTAAAGTTTGGTATAAAACGAGTTGGCAACAATTAAAACAAACTGCAAATGAAAGAAATAAAAGGAATTGGATTTTCAATACCATCTGAAAATGATGATCATTTAAGTATTGATAGCAATAGTTCTCTTTCAGAAACAGACATAGCAGTATTTTCACCGAATTTAAGTACAACTTCTTATTCTAGTTACAATAGCGATGTATTTAATAGTAATCACGAAGAATACGAGGGAAAGAAACTTTACAATAAAGAATCTTCTGCCAAAATGTTTGAACATATCAAACACTGGAAAAAGGAGTTAATGAACTTTGTTGTAAAAGGTGGAACTTTGTTTGTTGTGCTTTGTAAAAAACAAGATTTCTTTATTTACACTGGAACAAAAGATATTAGTGGAACAGGTCGAAATCAAAAAACGACAAATCACGTTGCACCATTGAACAATTACGAGTTTTTACCATTTTCCAAGATAGAATATCATTCTGCGAGTGGTAAAAACGTTTACACCGAATCATCTACTTACAAGAATATTATAAATCAATTTAAAGACTTCTTTTCTTTTGAAACATATTTGGTCAGCGAAAAAATTGAAAAACCTACATTCACAACAAAAAAGAAAGATAGAATTTTAGGAGCAACCTTGAAAGTCAAAGAAGGTCATATAGTTTTCCTACCAAATCTAAATTTAGATATACCTTCATTTACTAGATATGAAAAAGAAACTGATGAAGAGTTTTGGACAAAAGAAGCTATAACTAAAGGAAAAATATTTGTAAACTGTTTAGTCGAAATTGATAAAGTTCTATCAAAAAACAATCAAAAATCACCTAAACCTAACTGGGTTGACAAAAAAAATTATCAAATATTTGAAGCAGTTGAAACAAAGAAAATAATTGACAAAAATCAACGCGAAATAGAAAAGAGACTCAAAGAAAATGAAAATTTATCTCAAGTTTTTGATGAACAAGAAAAATTAAAAGATTTACTTTTTGAAACAGGTAAACCTCTAGAAGAAGCTGTTATTTTAGCTCTAAAAATCTTGGGCTATAAAGCAGAAAATTATGATGATGGAGAACTTGAATTAGACCAGATAATTGTGTCACCTGAAGGAGATAGATTTATTGGAGAATGCGAAGGCAAAGACAATAAAGATATTGATGTGTCAAAATTCAGACAATTATTGGATGGACTTAATGCTGATTTTGAAAAAGAAAACGTTGAAGAAAAAGCATTTGGACTTCTTTTTGGAAATCCGCAGAGACTAATTGAGCCAAATAAGCGAAAGTTAGATTTTACGAAAAAATGCAAAACAGGAGCAAAAAGAGAGAAAATAGGTCTAATAAATACAGTTGATTTATTTTTAGTCAGCAGATATATAAAGGAATCTAATGATTTGACATTTGCCGAATTATGTAGAAAAGAAATAAAAAAACAATTGGGAGATTTAATAAAGTTTCCTGAAATAAAATAACAGTTGCCAACAATGGCTATAAGTAATTGCTTGGGTATGGGCTACATCTGAAAATTTTTGCGAAATTTTCAGTTTGGTGTGTACTTGCAAAAGTTATATCTTAGTCACGCAACTACTCATAGCCTGAACGTTAGCCACAAGCTGAAACCAAATTTATGAAATACCAATTGTCATTACTTCTTACCATTTTAGTTTCGAGTTTGATTTACTCGCAGAGTGAGTATGCTGAAAAATATGATAATGGTCAAATCAAAATTCAGGGATTTTTAATCGATAGTGTCTTAATTGGAAAATACACGGAATATTATAAAAACGGACAGGTAAAAACAACTGGAGAATTCAAGAATTGTGAATACGAAACTAATCACACAAAAATCTACGTTGCAGGTTGTGGAGTTGGAAATAATTCAACAATCAGAAAAGGAAAAAAACACGGAGAATGGAAAGATTATTACGAAAATGGAATTCTCGAATCTAAATACAACTATTTCTGTGGTTTAAGACAAGGGAATTTTTACAATTACCAAAAAGACGGAAAATTATATTGGATTGACTTTTATACTGCCGACAAAGAAATGGGAACTCAAGAATTCTATGAAAATGGACTTTTGGAAAAAATCTCAACTTACTCTTATGAATATTCCGAACACGATGGACACGATTTAAAAAGAACTGTCGAAACGGAATATTATAAAGACGGTTCACTAAAGATTCAAAGAGTAATTCAAGAGTTAAAAGACGACATAGAAAAAGAGAGTTTCAAAGAATATTATCCAAACGGATTTTTAAAAACGGAGTCCGAAATTATTGACCTCGATAAAAACGGAATTTATCGTGAATTTTACGAAAATGGAAATACAAAATACGAGGGGATTTTTAAAGACGACAAACCAATTGACAAACAATACTTCTATAATTCCAAAGGAGAAATTACAAAAGTTGAGACTTGGAAAGATGGAAAATAATAGAAACCGAAATAAAAAAAGCCAGTGGCTAACAATGGTAGCTGATGCACAACCCCCAAATTTCAAAAAACGGATTTCCTTTTAAAGCTATGTAAGGGTTGTATTTAGAACGAAGCCAAAATTTTTAACTCCTTATTTTGCTTTTTTTCTGAGCTTAAAACGAAATTTATTAAGTGATATCGTACGTTTTTTAACCAAAACACAAAAGCAGCTGCTTTGGCCTCAGTTTTAGTAGGTGTACCCAAGAGTTTTAATAGTTTTTTTTAATATTGTAAGCCGCCACAGCCATGAGCATGCACTTGTTGGCCCCATCGATACCCCTAACATTAACTTTGCGCAAGCCCATATACTGAGTGGGGATTCCAAAAAAAAGTTCTACCGAGCTTTGCCGTTTGGCTTTTATGTAGCCTTCCTGTAGACGTCTTACCCAGGCATGTTGAACTCATTCTGGGTGGGGTAATAGGTGATTGATATACTAGTATAACATGGAAATAGCTCGTTTATTGAAAAAAATAAAATCGTATATTGGGGTTGTCTAACAGGCATAATGGCTATAATTAATGGCTAGTTTTGAGCGTGCTTAAACACGCCACTAATCATACACAAAACGTTACCACACATTTGAGAAATGAGTAGAACATTGAAAATATTATCATCAATAATATTACTAATTTCAGGTTGGTTAATGATTGGAATAGGTTTTACAACAAAAATTGGTCATCCGACAAGTACAGTTTTGTTTTTACTTGGAATTACTTGTTTATTCATTGGGTTTATATGGGTCAAAACACCAAACGTTGGTAACAAGCTGAAAAACGAAATGCTGAAAGGAAAACAAAAACTGATTTTACTAATTTTTATTGTAATTCTGACTTTCATTTTCGGAATGCGATACGAATTGGATTATCGAATTTTGACTCGCAAAGCGATAAAATACTTGGCGAATTACAAACTCGGGTTTTATGGCGGAAAGGACTTTCGTTTTTTTGAAACGGACGTTGCTTTTATTCTGACTTTAATACCAATCGGATTTTATTTAACATCTCGAAAGGTAAATTCTCTGAAAAAAATAATCGGAATGAATCTAATCTATCTGATTTTAATTCCGACCTTTTACTGTCTTTATTGCTTTCTCGAAAGTCAGTTCATAAAAATAACAATAACGAACCCAATAATGAATGACGGAATTTTAAAATATCACCAAAATAATGTGAATTATAGAATGATTTTATTTTTAACAATAATCTCGACTTTTATTAGCGGATTAATAATTAAGAAATTAGCAAACTGAAAAAAGCCAGTGGCCCACACAGTATAAAAACAATTACTAAATTAGTGCTTTAACTAAAGGGCATTGCGCTATTGCTGCCTCTGATTTTCCCGCAAAAAATCATACACAAATAAGTTGACGAATGATACGCAGAAAAAAAATAAAAATCGGAATTGGAGTTATACTCTTGACAGTATTACTCTGGCAATACGGATTCCTAACTCGATATAATTACTTAACAGCAAAAATTGATTCTTGGCGAGATCAAGCAAGAATTGTTCAAGTTGGAATACCTAATTTCAACTATGGAGTTCCAGTTATTTCTCTTAATGAAAAATATGGATTTCACCAATCAAATACTGGATGTATTGTAACTAAACCAGAATTACGTGGAATTGACTCTTATAACGCTGAAATTGAAAAATATCTGAACAAGAAAAACGGAAAAAATTGGAGAAAAAAATATCAAGCGGAATTAGACTACTTGATTAAAAATAAATTGACCGAATAAAAAAACCTATGTATAACCGTATAAAAATAGTTGCTAAATTAGTGCTTAACTAAATGGCATTTTGCTATTGCTGTGTCTGATTTTCCTTCGGAAAATCCTCATACACAAGACCACACTATTCTTATACATAAACGTTAGCAACAATATAAACCAAATCCATGGAAGTACTTTTTCACTTCATATTTCAGTTAATTAAAATAGGAATTCTTGCGTCTATTTATTCCTTTATTTTAATCGGAATTTTATTATTTATTGGAAAATTTAAACCGACTGATTTTATAAAAAGAGTAAAAGTAGAAAAGAAAAAATACTGGTTTTCTTTTGGTCTTTTAATCTCAATAGGACTTTTTATTTTCTCTTTTACATATTGGGGAAATCACGGACTTGGAGACGCACCAATGATTCCAATCGGACATTGGGAAACGATTGAAAATACAAATTGGACTGAATACGGATATTTGAAAGGAAAAAAAACTAGCGACGGAATTAATATAGAAACAACACACTTTAAAGTTACGAATGATAAATTATGTGGAAATCTAAAAAGTTGGTTTTATGACTTTGAGAACACATATTTTGTATTGGACTTGAAAACGGACAAAATAACTGAATTCAAAACAGAATCTGAGTTTAATGAATATGCCGAAAATAATAAATTACCTAAATCAAATGAACTTTTGAGTTTTGAAGGTAATTATAGAAACCATTGGGGCGGAATAAGATTTCTGCTCTTACCATGAAAAAGAAAAATACTGGTGTTAACAAACAACCAAAATAGAAAACTCCTTTTCTTTACAGTATTTGCATTACGCTTGTAACGCATCCTTAAATCAAACGGACATCTATCCACAAAAACCTAACAATTTAAACTTCAAATTCAAAATTGTTTTATACCAAAAACTCAAATAAATTAGGTTTATCGTTTAGATATTCACCATAAAAATTTCGTGTTTTCATTCTTTCAATAAGCGGTTGCAAATCCTCCTTCTTTTCTAGTTCTATACCCACAACTGCCGGTCCGTTTTCTCTATTGGTTTTTTTAGAATATTCGAAAAAGGTAATATCATCATTCTCGCCCAATACCTCAGCAACAAATTCTTTTAAAGCCCCTGCACGCTGTGGAAAACGAATGATAAAATAGTGTTTCAATCCGCCATATAACAACGCACGCTCTTTTATTTCGGCAGTGCGAGTGATATCGTTATTACTGCCGCTCACCACACATACAACATTTTTACCTTTTAATGCTTCTTTATAAAAATCAAGTACACTGATGGTTAAAGCGCCAGCAGGCTCCACTACGATGGCCTCTTTATTGTACATTTCTAGAATTGTCTGACATACTTTTCCTTCAGGAACCGTAACGACTTCTGATAAGTTCTCTTGACAAATTTTGTACGTCAACTTTCCTACTTGTTGTACGGCTGCACCATCTACAAACTTGTCAATGCTATCTAGGATAATATTTTTATTTGCTTCTATAGATTTTTTCATAGAAGGGGCTCCTAAAGGCTCAACTCCTATTACTTTTGTAGTTGGTGATAACAACTTAAAAACACTCGACAAACCAGCAGCCAATCCGCCGCCGCCTACAGGCACAAATACATAGTCGATAGCTTGTTGTGCTTGTTCTAAAATTTCTAGTCCTACCGTTGCTTGACCCTCAATAATTTTTTCGTCGTTAAACGGGTGTACAAATGTTTTTTGCAAGCTATCAGATACTAACTTCGCCGCTTTATAAGCATCGTCGAAGGTATCGCCCACCAATTTGATAGCTACAAAATCACCTCCGAACATTTTTACTTGTTCTACCTTTTGTTTCGGAGTTGGTGCGGGCATATAAATCGTTCCGTAAATCTCTTTCTTTCTACAGGCTAAGGCAACTCCTTGCGCATGATTTCCTGCACTTGCACACACAATTCCGTTTTCTAATTCCTCTTTTGTCAAAGAACTTATTTTATTGTAAGCACCTCTAATTTTATACGAACGAACTTGTTGCAAATCTTCCCTCTTTAAAAAGATATTGGCATCAAAATGGGATGACAGATTAAAATTTTCTTGCAACGGAGTAACCGCCACAACTTCTTTTAAAGTTGCAGCAGCTTCCTCTATTGCTTCTAACTTAGGAAAATAAGTTTTTCTTTGAACTTCCATATTTTTATGCTAACACAGGTTCTTCTTTAGTCACATTTGTTTTAATTACCTTCATCGCCGTCATCGCCTCACGTAACTCTGCTCCTATCTTTTCAATCGGATGATTGCGAATAGCGTTGTTTACTTTAATTAATTCTAAATTATCTACTTCATTGCTTGTACTGTACTCTTTCCCAACAACATCAGTATGTACAGATTTCATAAAATCAGTTAACAAGGGTTTTGCTGCATGGTCGAATAAATAACACCCATATTCAGCAGTATCAGAGATAATACGGTTCATCTCAAACAGTTTCTTACGAGCTACCGTGTTGGCTATTAATGGCAATTCATGTAACGACTCGTAATAGGCCGAGGCTGAAATAATTCCTGATTTTACCATGGTTTCAAAAGCGAGCTCTACGCCCGATTTTACGAAAGCAACTAACAAAGTTCCTTTATCAAAATACGTTTGTTCTGAAATTTCTTCGGAAGTAGCGGCTGTTTTTTCAAAGGCTGTTTCTCCAGTCGCTGCGCGCCATGTATGTAAGTTTACATCATCGTTCGCCCAGTCTTCCATCATCGTTTTTGAAAAATGTCCTGACATAATATCGTCCATGTGCTTGCTAAACAATGGAGCTAATATTTCTTTTAATTCTTCGGAAAGTTGATAGGCTTTGATTTTTGCTGGATTCGATAAACGGTCCATCATATTGGTAATACCTCCATGTTTTAATGCTTCGGTAATGGTTTCCCATCCATATTGAATGAGCTTTGAAGCATACGCAGGTTCAATACCTTCTTCGACCATTTTATTAAATGATAAGATAGACCCTGTTTGTAACACCCCACATAAAATGGTTTGTTCTCCCATTAAATCTGATTTTACTTCGGCAACAAACGACGATTCTAACACTCCTGCTCTATGACCTCCTGTTGCATAGGCATAGGCTTTTGCTTGCGCCCATCCTTTGTTTTCTGGATCATTTTCAGGGTGTACAGCGATAAGTGTTGGTACTCCGAATCCACGCTTATACTCCTCTCGTACCTCGCTTCCTGGGCATTTAGGCGCCACCATAATTACAGTAATATCTTTGCGTACCTGCATTCCTTCTTCCACAATATTAAATCCGTGAGAGTACGATAAAGTAGCTCCTGATTTCATCAAGGGCATTACCGCTTCTACCACTTGAGTATGTTGCTTATCTGGTGTTAAATTGCACACCAAATCGGCTGTTGGAATGAGCCCTTCATAAGTTCCTACCTTAAAACCGTGTTCGGTGGCATTTTTATAGGATTGACGCTGTTCTTTGATGGCTTCATTACGTAGTGCGTAAGAAATATCCAATCCTGAATCGCGCATGTTTAATCCTTGGTTCAATCCTTGTGCTCCACATCCTACAATTACCACTTTCTTACCCTTTAATGCGGCAATTCCTTCAGAAAACTCTTCTGTGTTCATAAACCTACATTTTCCTAACTGCGCTAATTTTTCTCTTAATGATAATTGGTTGAAATAATTTTTCATTTCTTTCGTATTTGTGTTTTTTATGCTTTTATTAATTGTAATAATTGAGATACGGGCATTTCATCCTTCGTAATGGCTATTCTTCCTGATCGTACGAATTGCATGATACCGTGTTTGTCTAAAATATGATACAACTCTTCCACTTCTTCCTTTTTGCCAGACTTTTCCAACACAAAAAAGTTTTTATTAATGTTGATGACTCTTGATTTACTTTGATTGATAATCGTTTGAATTTCATCGTTGTTGGTTAACAAATCGGTACTGAGTTTAAACAAGCATGATTCTTGGTAAACCGTTTCTTCATCGGTATGGTAAAAAGCTTTGATAACCTCTACTTGCTTTTCAATTTGACCAATTATTTTTTTCATTTGCTCTTCTGTGATTTTTACTAAAAGTGTAATTCTAGAAACACTTTTAATTTCCGAAGAAGAACTGTTTATACTTTCAATATTAATATGTCTTCGTTGAAATATGGCTGATATTCTATTTAACAATCCAACATTGTTTTCTGTATAAATAGAAACTGTATAGGTGTTTTTTGTACTCATTTTTTGTTATTTTAATCGAATATCTGATACCGATGCTCCTGTAGGAATCATTGGAAATACGTTGTTTTCTTTTTCTACGCATACTTCTAAAAAATAAGCGTCTTTAGATTGCATCATTTCTTGAACAGCGGTTGCTAAATCTTCTCTTTTAGTTACTCTATTTGCGGCTATATGATATCCTTTGGCAATCGTAACAAAGTCAGGATTCGTCATTTCAGTCGAGGCATATCGTTTGTCAAAAAACAATTGTTGCCATTGTCGTACCATTCCTAAAAACTCGTTATTTAACACCACTATTTTCACAGCAGCTTTCGTTTGTAAAATCGTTCCTAATTCTTGTATGGTCATTTGGTAGCCACCGTCGCCAATTACCGCAATCACCTCACGTTCTGGAGTTCCCATTTTAGCTCCAATCGCTGCTGGTAATGCAAAGCCCATGGTACCTAATCCGCCAGAAGTAATACTACTTTTAGATTGATTGAATTCAGCATAACGACTTGCTATCATTTGGTGTTGCCCCACATCGGTAACTACAATAGCTTTTCCTTCTGAAGCTTCGTTTAGCTGTTTGATAACCTCTCCCATCGTGAGTCCTTCTTTGGTAGGGTACAAATCATTTTGTATCACTTTATCAAACTCTATGGCATCTAATTTTCTAAACTCTTGCAACCATTCTTTGTGTGAATTTTCTTGTAATAGTGGTTGCGCCGCTGCCAAGGTCTCTTTTACATTTCCTAAAACAGCAACAGTTGTTTTCACGTTTTTGTCAACTTCTGCAGGATCTATTTCAAAATGGATTACTTTGGCTTGTTTTGCATAACGACTCAAATCTCCCGTAACACGGTCGTCAAAACGCATTCCAATAGCGATTAGCACATCACATTCGTTGGTCAATTTATTCGGACCATAATTACCATGCATACCTACCATACCTACATGCAACGGATGTTTGGTTGGTAAAGCTGATAAGCCTAATAAGGTGCTTGCCGATGGAATTCCTGCTTTTTGTATAAACGCTTTGAATTCTTCTTCTGCTTCTCCAAGAATTACTCCTTGCCCCCAAACCACCAATGGCTTTTTTCGCCGCATTAATAAAGGCTACAGCCGCTTCAACGCTTTGCATATCCATCGTAGGAACTGGTTGATAACTTCGTATAGACGTACACTTTTTATATTCGAAATCAAACTCTTCAAACTGCGCATTCTTGGTAATATCAACCAAAACAGGACCGGGTCGTCCTGAACGGGCAATGTAAAATGCTTTTGCCATTACCTCAGGGATTTCGCTTGCTTTGGTTATTTGATAATTCCACTTGGTTACAGGCGTTGAAATACCTACAATATCGGTTTCTTGAAACGCATCGGAACCCAATAAGTGAGACCCGACTTGACCCGTAATGCAAACCATTGGGGTTGAATCAATCTGTGCATCGGCAATTCCTGTAATTAAATTCGTCGCTCCTGGACCCGAAGTTGCTATAGCTACTCCCACTTTTCCCGTTGCTCTTGCATACCCTTGTGCCGCATGGGTAGCCCCTTGCTCGTGACGTGTTAATACATGATGTAATTGATCTTGGTATTTATACAACTCGTCATATACTGGCATAATAGCCCCTCCTGGATATCCGTATAACAAATCGACTCCTTCTGCCAATAAACATTTAATTACGGCTTCTGCACCTGTAATGGTTACTTTTTGGGTGGTTTCTTGTGCTGTTTGTTGTTGTGTTTTTGCTTCCATAAACTCAGCTTTGTGCTTTTAGCTTTTGGCTATATGCTTAGTTATTTTATTAAATTTTAACGTTATTCAACATCGTCTTTAATCTTGACTCTTTTATTCTTTTCTCAAACTAAAATTCGTCGGTTACACATCCGTTAGAGGCAGATGCCACGGTTCTTGCATATTTATAGAGTACGCCTCTTGTTACTTTTAAAGGTGGCGCCACCCATTCTTGTTTTCTTTTTGTTAATTCTTCTTCTGAAACTTCTAGATTAATGGTATTCGTTTCAGCATTGATGGTGATGGTATCTCCGTCTTTTACCAAAGCAATGACACCTCCTTCTTGAGCTTCTGGCGTAATGTGCCCGACTACAAACCCGTGCGTACCTCCCGAGAAACGACCATCGGTAATCAAGGCTACTTCTTTACCCAATCCTGCTCCCATAATTGCGGCTGTTGGTTTTAACATTTCTGGCATTCCTGGTCCGCCTTTGGGACCTTCATACCGAATTACAACAACATCTCCTTTGGCCACCTTTCCGTCGCGTATGCCATCATTCGCTGCATATTCACCTTCAAAAACTTTGGCTTTTCCTGAAAAATACAAGCCTTCTTTTCCTGTTATTTTAGCTACGGAACCCTCTTTTGCTAAATTTCCGTAGAGCATACGTAAATGCCCCGTGGCTTTGATAGGGTTTTCTGTTGGTTTGATAACTTCTTGTCCGTTTGTTAAACTTGGAACTTCGGTAAGATTTTCGGCAAGTGTTTTTCCAGTCACTGTTAAACAGTCTCCATGTAACAAGCCTTTTTCTAATAAGTATTTTAAAACTGCTGGAGTTCCGCCTACCTTGTGTACGTCTTCCATCAAGTATTTTCCACTCGGTTTTAAATCGGCTAAAAATGGGGTTTCATCAGAAATGCGTTGAAAATCTTCTAGGGTAAATTGCACCTCTGCTGCTTTGGCTATGGCTAAAAAGTGCAATACAGCATTGGTTGAACCTCCCATAACGGTTACCAATCGCACCGCATTTTCTAGAGATTTTTTGGTAACAATGTCTGATGGTTTAATGTCTTTTTCTAACAATACTCGCAATGCTTCCCCTGCTGCAATACATTCTTGTTCTTTATCGTTACTAATGGCAGGATTTGATGAATTATAGGGTAAGCTCATTCCTAAAGCTTCTATCGCCGAAGCCATGGTGTTTGCGGTGTACATTCCGCCACAAGCGCCTGCTCCTGGGCATGCTTTTTCTATAACACTTTGGTACTCTTTTTGGGTAATGGTGCCTGCTACTTTTTCTCCCCAAGCTTCAAAGGCAGAGACTACATCTAATTTTTTTCCTTCATGACATCCTGATGCGATGGTACCTCCATACACTAAAACTGACGGACGGTTTAAACGCAACATTGCCATTAAGGCTCCGGGCATATTTTTATCGCATCCTACCACTGTTACCAATCCGTCATACGACATTGCTTGTACTACGGTTTCCATAGAGTCGGCAATGACATCACGAGAAGGTAGTGAATAACGCATACCTGGGGTTCCCATAGAAATTCCATCAGAAACGCCAATGGTATTAAATATCAATCCAATTAAATCAGCATTTTCAGTTCCTTCTTTTACCAATTTTGCCAAATCATTTAAATGCATATTGCACGGATTTCCTTCGTAACCCGTACTTGCAATTCCTATTAACGGTTTTTCTAAATCTGATTTTGATAAGCCAATGGCGTGCAACATCGCTTGTGCTGCTGGTTGTGTATCGTCTTGCGTTACTTGTTTACTGAATTTATTTAATTCCATATTATTAGCTTGCTTTGCGTTTTTGGCGTAGTCCTAATACTTCGTCTTTATATAATTTCATTAATTGATATCCGTGTGTTTTTTCCCATGCTAATGGAAATTGATATTCATCTAACGATTGTAATCCTACTACTTCGGCTGCGGTTCCTGTAAAAAAGCACGCATCGGCCTGTTTTAACTCTTCTAGGGTAAAGTGCTTTTCTGTTACCAATATTCCTTCTTCTCTGCACAAATCGATAACCGTTGAACGAGTGATTCCAGCCATGATATGACCTCTTGGTGGTGTGTATAATTTTCCGTCTTTCTGCATAAAAACATTTGCTCCTGAACATTCTGCTACATTACCGTTCATATCTAGCAACAGCGCTTCGTCATAGCCATCGTTCTTTGCTTCGTTTGTTGCTAATATAGAGTTGATATAGTGTCCTGTTACTTTTGCTTCTACAAAACATGACTTCGGATTCGGGCGTTGAAATGAGGAAGTTCTTACACGTAGTAATTTATCTCCCATATATTTTCCCCACTCCCAACATTGAATAGTTAAATTCGATTCTTTAGAGCTAAACAAACTCATATCGACTCCGGTAGTAACCAACGGACGTATATAAGCGTCTTTCAATCCATTACGTTCTAACAATTCGTAGGTGATTTGGGTTAGCTCTTCTTCTGAATACGCTAATGGAATGTTCATTACTCCTGCTCCGAACTTTAGCCTTTTATAGTGTTCATACGGCTTAAATATTTTAGTTCCTTCATTCGTGTGGTATGCTCTTATACCCTCAAAAACTCCATTTCCGTAGTGTAAACTTTGGCTGTATACATTGGCAGTGGCGTCTTTTGCCTTAATAAATTGCCCATTCTGATAAATTACTGTTTGTTCGTTGTAATACATTTTTTAATGGTTTCAGTGTTCAAAATTATTTTTCGTTTTTTTATTTATACTTTGGTATTTAGTATTTTAATGATTTCTATTCTGTATAAAAAGAATATAAATAACTGTTTTTAAGTGTTTTAACATTTTAAACTTATGATATTCACAAGAATAAAAAAGCCTGTATCATAAATTAGATACAGGCTTACTTATAGGTAATTATTATCTGTATCAACTCGGTGGAGAGCTAATAATGACAATACTAATTACTACGATGTTAAAAAATTGATTCATCTTTTTACGATATTAAAAAAGGCTTCCTAAAATTTAGGAAGCCTTTTTGTACTTTATATTTTCAACTTGTAAATACCACTTCCCTATCCTTGTGAGCTAATCACAATGACAATAATAGAAATGATATGTAACATTTGTTTTTTCATCTGATGTCACAAATATTTAAAATTATTTTTTAATTATCCTAATCTTTTTTATTTTTTTCTGTGTTTTTTGCTAAAAACAACTTTATAAACTACTGTATTTGTTGCACTTATAAAAAAAATACTTTTTTTTGTTGTAATTATTAAAATTTATTTTATAGATTTGTCGCATTATGCAAACAAATAAAACATATACTCATATACCCAGTTTTCTAGTGCGGTTTGTTAACCGACGCTAGGTCTTCCCTTACACAAAACTGAATATTGTATAATTTTATTTTTTTCTTTTGATTTCAACTAGTTACATTTCTACACCGTTCCAAATTCCTGTTATTATTTTTAATAACGCAATTTGTGTACGACCTATTTTTAACCGACGTCGCCCGTAAGGGTGTTGTTTCTTTTGGGAACCTAGGTGTGTCCGGTTCTTCATTCAGTTCAAAGATTACTAACAAAATATATTTAAAAATCAATTTCAATGAGAGTTGTTATTGCCAATCAATCGCATAGTAAGTATGCTGAAATTATTTGTCAAACTATTGACGAAGCTGCTCTGGTTAGAGGCACAGGAATTGCCAAAAGAAAACCAGAATATATTATTACTAAACTAGAAAATGGGAACGCTGTTATCGCTTTAGACAGAGATAAGTTCGCTGGATTTTGCTATATCGAGGCATGGAGTCACGGTAAGTTTGTTGCTAATTCAGGGTTAATTGTTCACCCCGACTACAGAGGTATTGGATTGGCTAAGAAAATTAAAAAAGTAGTTTTTGAACACTCCAGAGCAAAATTTCCGAATGCAAAGATATTTAGTATTACTACGGGTTTAGCGGTTATGAAACTAAACAGCGATTTAGGGTATAAACCTGTTACCTTTTCTGAACTTACCGATGACCAATCTTTTTGGAATGGTTGCCAAACCTGCAAAAACTACGATGTTTTACAGCGTACTCAACAAAAAATGTGTTTGTGTACGGGCATGTTATACGACCCTAATAAAAAGACACCACATATTAAAGTGAAAGAAAAAGTTTTTCAAAGACTTAAAAGAATCAAAGAAACTATCTTCTTAAAAAAAGACAAAAAATGAAAAAATTAGTAATTGCTTATAGTGGCGGATTAGACACTTCATACTGTGCCGTTAGTTTATCAAAACAAGGATATGAAGTGCATGCTGTAAGCGTGAACACAGGTGGATTTTCTTCCGAAGAAATTAAAAACATTGAAAAAAATGCGTACACCATGGGAGTGGCTACCTATAAAAACATTAATGCCGTAACAGATTATTACGACCAGGTAATTAAGTACTTAATTTTTGGCAATGTGTTAAAAAACAACACTTACCCGCTTTCGGTGAGTGCCGAGAGAATTATACAAGCCATCAAAATTGTGGAGTATGCCAAAAGTATTGGTGCCAATTCTATTGCTCATGGAAGTACGGGGGCTGGAAACGATCAGGTGAGGTTTGACATGATTTTTCAAACCTTAGCTCCTGAAATCGAAATCATCACACCTATTAGAGATTTACAACTTTCAAGACAGGAAGAAATCGAATATTTAAAAAACAACGGCATTGATTTATCTTGGGAAAAGGCTAAATATTCTGTAAACAAAGGGCTGTGGGGAACTAGTGTAGGTGGTGAAGAAACCTTAACCTCTAAGAACCCACTACCAGAGCATGCCTATCCGTCACAAGTAACGAAAACAACACCCGAGCAAGTAAAACTTTCGTTTGTAAAAGGAGAATTGGTTGCCGTTAACGACCATAAAGAAACTCCTGTACAAAATATTGAGTATTTGAATGCGATAGCTTCTGAGTTCGGAATTGGTAGAGACATTCATGTAGGTGATACTATTGTAGGAATTAAAGGAAGAGTGGGCTTTGAAGCAGCAGCAGCGTTAATTACCATTAAAGCACACCATTTGTTAGAAAAACACACGCTAACGAAATGGCAATTGCAACATAAAGAGTACTTGGCAAGTTTTTATGGAATGCATTTACACGAAGGTCAGTATTTAGACCCTGTAATGAGAGATATAGAGGCTTTCTTAGAAAACAGTCAGTCGAAAGTCACGGGAGAGGTGTTTGTAACCTTAAGACCATATCATTTTACTTTAGATGGAATTGATTCTCCGCACGATTTAATGAATGCTAAATTCGGAAGCTACGGGGAGCTAAACAAAGGTTGGACAGCGGAAGACGCGAAAGGTTTTATCAAAATCTTAGGAAATCAGAATAAAATATACCAACAAGTGAATCAGTAGGCAGTAGGCAAAATAGGAGTTAGAATTTTGTTATTTCAGCTATTTTTAAACTCCATAAAAACAAGAGGCAAGAATCAAGAAGTAAGCAATGAGATGAAAGAAAAGAGATTTATAGAAAAGTCTTTACACAAGTAGCGAAGCGATCTTTGTTCTTGGTTCTAAAATAACCGTCATAATGAGAAGATCATGGAGCGAAGTCGAAATGAGCGACTTGGTTATCTCAAAAAACGGATTACAAAACAAACAACAAACAATATGATACAAGTAGGAATTATAGGAGGTGCAGGATATACCGCAGGAGAATTGATACGACTTTTATTACAGCATCCAAAAGCAACTATCAACTTTGTATATAGCACTTCAAATGCTGGTAATAAAGTAGCGAATATACACCAAGATTTAGTAGGAAGTACGGCACTAGAATTTACCAATAAAATCAATACCACGGTAGATGTACTATTCTTATGTTTAGGACATGGAAATTCTAAAAAGTTTTTAGAAGCAAATTCCTTCTCAGATACCACAAAAATAATTGATTTAGGAAATGATTTTAGGTTGAAAGCGGATAGTGTTTTTAAAGGAAAAGAGTTTGTATACGGCTTGCCTGAATTGCAAAAAGAAGCCATACAGAATGCCTCGTATATTGCCAATCCGGGTTGTTTTGCTACCGCTATTCAATTAGGATTGCTTCCGTTAGCCAATGCCAATTTATTGCAAAATGATGTTCATGTCAATGCGGTAACGGGTGCTACAGGAGCAGGTACTTCTCTTTCTGCTACTACGCATTTTACGTGGAGAGCTAATAACTTCTCTTACTACAAAGCGTTTACACATCAACATTTAGGAGAAATTAATCAGACCCTACACACACTTCAGCAAAGTTTTGAATCGGAAGTAGTCTTTTTACCGAACCGAGGTGATTTTTCTAGAGGAATTTACGCAACACTATACACTAAATTCGAAGGAAGCTTAGAAGAAGCAACACAAGTATATAAAGAATACTACAAAGACGCCGCTTTTACTTTTGTTTCAGAAAATGAATTGCATTTAAAGCAAGTGGTGAATACCAATAAGTGTTTAATTCATTTGCATAAACACGGAGATAAACTACTCATCACAAGCATTATTGACAACTTATTAAAAGGTGCTTCTGGGCAAGCAATTCAAAACATGAATCTCATGTTTAGACTTCAAGAAGATACAGCACTACATCTCAAAGCAACCTATTTTTAAACTAAAAAAATATGAAAATAGCGATCATAGGTACAGGAAATTTAGGAAAATCTATCGCAAAGGGATTAATAAAAAATAATTCGTTCTCGCAACTTTTTCTAACCAAAAGAAATCTTGAAGAATTGAATGAATTTACAAATGTGGCAAATGTTTGCATCGGTTCAAATAACAAGGAAGCAATTACCCAATCTGATGTGTTAATCTTTGCCGTGCAACCTGCTCATTTCGAAGCCATATTAAAAGAAACAGCACCACTACTCTCTACAAATCATATAGTCATATCAACCATAACAGGTTTTTCTATTGATAGAATTGAAACAATTATTGGCACAGAAACTTGTATTGTAAGAGCCATGCCAAATACAGCTATCGCCGTTGGAAAGTCGATGACCTGTTTAGCAGCTAATAACGATGATAAAACACAGCTAGCCATTGCTCAAAAAATATTCAATCAACTAGGAACTTCCATGGTAATCCCTGAAAATCAAATGCAAGCTGCCACCGTGGTTTGTGCAAGCGGTATCGCTTTTTGGATGCGTTTGATACGTGCCACTACACAAGCCGCTATTCAGTTAGGTTTTGATGCTAAAGAAGCGCAAAAATTAGCCATGTATACCAGTGAAGGTGCTGCCAATTTGTTAATAACCACCCAAAATCACCCTGAAGAAGAAATAGACAAAGTAACCACTCCGAAAGGTTGTACGATTGAAGGTTTGAATGAAATGGAACACAAAGGGTTAAGTGCAGCACTCATACAAGGAATGGTAGCCTCTTTCAATAAAATTAACAGCATAAAAAAACAATCATGAGTTTATTTAACGTATACCCTCTATTTGATATCACCCCAGTAACAGCCAACGACGTGTATGTATACGACGACAAGGGCAATGAATATTTAGATTTATACGGTGGACATGCCGTAATTTCTATCGGGCACTCACACCCTACATATGTAAAAAACATTAGCGAGCAAGTAAGCAAATTAGGATTCTATAGCAATGCGATTCAAAATCCGCTACAAGTTCAATTAGCTTCTGAATTAGAAGAGGTATCGGGTTGCAAAGACTACCAGTTATTCTTATGCAATTCTGGAGCTGAAGCGAATGAAAATGCCTTGAAACTAGCCTCTTTTCACACCGATAAAAAGAAAGTAATCGCTTTTAAAAACTCGTTTCACGGACGTACTTCAGCGGCGGTTGCGGCAACCGATAATCCAAAAATTGTTGCACCCATCAACGCACAACAAGAAGTAATTTTCTTAGAATTTGAAGACGTAGCCGATGTTGAAAAAGCCTTACAAAACAATGAGGTCTGTGCCATTATTATAGAAACTATTCAAGGTGTTGGCGGATTGGACGAAGCGACCACTGCGTTTTACCAACACTTAGAAAAACTATGCAATCAGTACAACACCGTATTAATTGCCGATGAAATTCAATGCGGCTTTGGTAGAACAGGTGATTTCTTTGCGTTTCAAAAACACGGAATTACTCCGCATATCATCTCCATGGCAAAAGGAATGGGAAACGGATTTCCTGTAGGTGGAATTTTAATTCACCCAAGCATTAAAGCTTCTTTCGGATTGCTGGGAACTACTTTTGGTGGGAATCACCTAGCTTGTGCTGCTGCGCTATCGGTTATCGAAACGCTTAAAAAAGAAGAATTGATGGAAAACGTACAACAAGTTTCAAACTATATTATGAAACAAACTGCTACAATTCCGCAGATAACAAGGGTAAAAGGGAGAGGCTTTATGT
Source organism: Tenacibaculum tangerinum (assembly GCF_029853675.1). NCBI lineage: Bacteria > Pseudomonadati > Bacteroidota > Flavobacteriia > Flavobacteriales > Flavobacteriaceae > Tenacibaculum > Tenacibaculum tangerinum. Next base: position 874,246 of record NZ_CP122539.1, read on the forward strand.
TAGGATTGGAATTCGATTTTCCAGTTGCAGCATTAAGAAAAAAGTTAATCTATGAGCACCATATTTTTACTGGAAGTGCTAAGAATCCGAATTTATTAAGAATTCTACCCCCATTAACTATGCAAAAACAGCACATCGACGTGTTTTTTGATGCACTAAAAAAAGAACTTAAATAACGTCATAACGAGAAGCGAGAGCGACGTGGTTATCTCTCAAAAAACACGAATTTAGAACAGATTGCCACGCTTTAGCCTGTCTTGAGCGACAGTCGAAAGACTCGCAATGACAAAACAAATAAAGATGAAAAAATACACCAGTCTTAACGATATTGAAAACCTTTCTGAAACAATTCAAAAAGCAATTCAATTAAAAGAAAATCCCTACCAATTTGCTCATCTTGGGAAGCAAAAAACACTAGTCATGTTGTTTTTCAATGCAAGTTTACGTACTCGGTTAAGTACGGAAAAAGCGGCAAAAAACTTAGGCATGCAAGTAAGTGTACTAAATATTACCAATGCATGGAGCATGGAGTTTGAAGACGGTACGGTAATGAATGTAAACACGTCAGAACATATTAAAGAAGCTGCCCAAGTGATTTCGCAATACGCTGATATTATTGCAGTAAGAGCTTTTCCTACGTTAAAAGACAAAGAAAAAGATACTGCAGAAATAGTACTGAATAGTTTTGTAAAATATGCTACCGTACCTATTGTGAATATGGAAAGTGCTACTGACCACCCTTTGCAAGCCTTGGCAGATGCCATTACAATTACAGAAAAAAAAACAACAAGCAAACCCAAAGTTGTATTGTCTTGGGCGCCACACCCCAAGGCACTGCCCCACTCTGTTCCTAATGCTTTTGTACACCTTATGCATAGAATGGATGTAGATTTTGTAATTACCCATCCCGAAGGTTATGAGTTAAACCCTGAAGTTACGAAAGGGTTTCACATTGAATACAACCAACAGAAAGCTTTTGAGAATGCAGATTTTATCTATGCAAAAAACTGGAGTTCTTTCAACGAATATGGTAAGGTACTAAACGAAGACTCAAACTGGATGATTACTGAGGAAAAAATGGGTGATGGCAAATTTATGCACTGTTTGCCCATAAGAAGAAATGTCGTTGCTGAAGATGCTGTGCTAGACAGTAATAATTCTCTTGTGATTGAACAAGCCAACAACCGAACTTTTGCAGCTCAAGTGGTATTGCAGGAGATTTTAACAAACTTGTAATATACCAATGTAGTAATGTAGCGACGTAACAATGCTATTATTTAATTTAGATAATTTGAAGATTTGATAATGATTATTGAATATAAAAAACTAAATATCAATACTTAACTATAAAATGATAACTGTCTATAATAAGAAATAACGAATGAAAAGCGGAAGTGCTAAGCACAGCTTAAAGCATGAAGCTTTAGCAATGAGTGGTGCGCAGCAATTTTCTATATATAGACTTGATTTTTTGGTTCGTTTTTTATCAAGAAAAAATGAACAAATAAATTAGAATAAAAAATGAAAACCATAAAGATTGTTAAAATAGGCGGAAACATAATTAACAACGAAAAAGCGTTGCACAGTTTCTTAGCTGATTTTGCTGAATTGAAAGGACCGAAGGTTTTGGTACATGGAGGGGGAAAATTAGCTTCTGAAATGGCAACAAAACTCAACATACCAGTAACCATGATTGAAGGTAGACGTGTAACTGATGCACAAACGCTAGATGTGATTACGATGGTCTATGCAGGGAAAATCAACAAGCAAATTGTAGCACAGTTGCAAGCACACAATACCAATGCTGTAGGTTTTACCGGTGCTGATGGAAATACTATTGTATCGGTAAAACGTCCTGCAAAACCTATTGATTACGGATTCGCTGGTGATGTAATTACAGTAAACCCAGAAATCCCTACTTTGTTAATCAACAACGATGTAACTCCTGTATTCTGTGCCATTACACATACCAAAAACGGACAATTATTAAACACCAATGCCGATACGATTGCTTCGGAAATTGCCATAGGATTATCCAATAATTTTGCTACCGAATTGTATTATTGCTTTGAAAAACCTGGGGTACTCACCGATGTTGAAAACGACGATTCTGTTATCGAACATATCAATATCGAAAGCTATAGAAAACTAAAAGCTGATGGAGTAATTTTTGAAGGAATGCTTCCTAAATTAGACAATTGTTTTCATGCCCTCAAAAACAAGGTTAAAACAGTACATATAGGTAGCACAGCCATGCTTTTCAACTCAAAAAACAAACACACTTCTTTACAATTATTATGATACAAAAACTGACAACAAAGGCTATCAACTTATTAAAAAACTTGATAGAAACCCCTTCTTTTTCTTCCGAAGAAGAGCAAACCGCACAGCTATTAGAAAATTGGTTTCAGGAGGTTAATATTCCCTACACCAGAACTCAAAATAATGTATGGTCTACAAACAAACATTTTGATACTAACAAGCCTACGCTGCTCCTTAATTCGCATCACGATACAGTAAAACCAAATAACGGCTATACCAAAGACCCATTTAAAGCTATTGTTGAAGATGGTAAACTATACGGACTAGGAAGTAATGACGCTGGAGGTTGTTTAGTATCGCTACTCGCAACGTACACCTATTTTTATGCACAAGAAAACCTAAACTATAATATCGTATTTGCAGGAACAGCCGAAGAAGAAAGTAGCGGACCAAACGGTTTAAACGGATTACTTAAAATCCTTCCTACTATTGATGTTGCCATTGTTGGAGAACCTACTTTAATGAATTTGGCGATTGCTGAAAAAGGATTGGTAGTTTTTGATGCCGTGGTAAAAGGTACTCCCGGTCATGCTGCACACCCAAATAATAACAATGCTATTTACAATACTATTGAAGTGTTGCAATGGTTTAAAGATTTGTCGTTTGAAAAAACCTCAGAAACCCTCGGAGATGTAAAGCTTACAGTTACCCAAATTAATGCGGGAAAACAACACAATGCTGTGCCTGCTGAAGTAAGCTTAGTCGTAGATGCTCGTGTAAACGACCAATATACCAATCAGGAAATCAATGATTTTTTACAAGAGAATGCTCTATGTATCATAAAGCCTAGAAGTTTAAAATTAAATTCTTCTTCCATACCAGTAACGCATCCTTTGGTACAAGCTGGTATCGCTTTGGGAAGAAACACCTACGGTTCACCTACGCTATCTGACCAAGCTGTATTGAGCTGTCCGTCATTAAAATTAGGTCCTGGTGATAGTACTCGTTCGCATACGGCCGATGAATTTATTTATCTTCAGGAAATTGAAGACGGAATTGAATTGTATATTAAATTATTAGAAAAAGTATTGTAGAAGTTAGAAATTGGCAAACAAACAAACAAACAAACAAACAAACAAACAAGAACAAAGACTTATAGAAACGTCTTTACGCTAGTAGCGAAGCGGTCTATTCTATTTGCTCTAAAAAACAATCGTCATAACGAGTAGCGATAGCGTCATGGTTATCTCATGAAAGGAAGCACTAACCTTAAACAGATTACTTCGTTCCGCAAGTTACACTCGTAATGACAACAAACAATAAAAAACATAGAAAAAAGAGATGAGAAAATAGACTTTTAAAAAGTCTTTACGCTAGCAGCGAAGCGGTCTATTCTCTTTGCTCTAAAAAATAACCGTCATAACGAGGAGCGATAGCGACGTGGTTATCTTATGAAAGGAAGCACCAACCTTAAACAGATTACTTCGTTCCGCAAGCTGCACTCGTAATGACAACAAACATTAAAAAACATAGAAAAAAGAGATGAAAAAATAGACTTCTAAGAAGTCTTAACCCTAACAGTGAAACGGTCTATTCTCTTGGCTCTAAATAATAATCGTCATAACGAGGAGCGATAGCGACGTGGTTATCTCATGAAAGGAAGCACCAACCTTAAACAGATTACTTCGTTCCGCAAGTTACACTCGTAATGACAACAAACATTAAAAAACATAGAAAAAAGAGATGAAAAAATAGACTTCTAAGAAGTCTTAACCCTAACAGTGAAACGGTCTATTCTCTTGGTTCTAAAAAATAACCGTCATAACGAGGAGCGATAGCGACGTGGTTATCTCATGAAAGGAAGCAATAACCTTAAACAGATTACTTCGTTCCGCAAGCTACACTCGTAATGACACAATAAAACATAAAAATTATGAAACTTTGGGACAAAGGGATATCCATCGACAAAAAAATTGAACATTTCACCATTGGAAACGACAGAGAAATTGACCTGCACATCGCTCCATACGATTTGCAAGCGTCGTTAGCACACGCTAAAATGCTATCTTCAATAGGAATTATTTCTTCAGAAGAACTAACACAATTAATAAACGGTATTGACCTACTGCAACAACAAGTAACAGACAGTACGTTTGTAATTGACGAGCAGTTTGAAGACGTGCATTCTAAAATCGAATTCGAGCTTACTAAAATATGCGGTGAGATTGGTAAAAAAATACATACTGCACGTTCTAGAAACGATCAAGTATTAGTGGCTTTGCAATTGTATTACAAAGAGAATCTACAAGTAATTACTAAAAAAACACATACTCTTTTTAACACCTTATTAGCATTAGCCGAACAGTATAAATCGAAACTTTTACCAGGCTACACACATTTACAAGTGGCCATGCCCTCATCTTTCGGATTGTGGTTTTCTGCCTATGCCGAACTATTAATTGACGATGTGTACATGGTACAGGCTGCTTTAAAAACAGTAGACCAAAATCCGTTAGGCTCTGCCGCGGGTTACGGTAGTTCGTTTCCTATTGATAGAGAATTTACCACGAAAGAACTTGGTTTCTCTACGTTGAAGTACAATGTAGTTGCCGCACAAATGAGTAGAGGAAAAAGCGAACGTACCCTTACGATGGCATTAGGAAGTGTTAGCAACACGCTGGCTCGTTTTGCCATGGATATCTGCCTATATATGAGTCAGAATTTTGATTTTATCTCCTTTCCTGATGAATTGACTACAGGAAGTAGCATTATGCCTCATAAAAAGAATCCCGATGTATTTGAACTAATTCGTGGAAAGTGTAATAAAATTCAGGCGTTATATACTGAAACCTTATTAATCACCAACAATTTACCAAGCGGATATCATAGAGATTATCAATTACTGAAAGAAAACATCATCAATGCTTTTGAAGATTTAAAAGATGTGCTAGATATTTTTAACTATTCCATTCAACAAGTTATTGTAAAAGATGTTGACTTACACGACGAGAAATACAAGTATTTATTTACGGTAGATAATATAAATACGCTGGTAGAAAATGGTATGAGCTTCAGAGAGGCTTACCAAAAAATTGGAGGTGAGGTAAATAACGGAACGTATACTCCCGATACTTCTAAAAAACATACGCACGTTGGTAGTATTGATAATTTGTGTTTGGAGAAAATAAGAGAGAAGTTAAAACTGTAAGTTTTTGACTAAATTAACAACAAATAGATGTCAATTTTCTGCTGAAAAAAAGGGTTCGACTTTTAAGAAGTCGAACCCCAATAAAAAGCTTTATAAGATTGTATTTAAACTAATTTCTTAGCATTCTTAACTTTTTACTTGGTAAGTGCTATATCAATTACCTCGCTCATATCAGTTACATAATGGAATTTGAGTCCTTTTAAGTAACTTTCTTTTATTTCTTCTATATCTCTTTTATTATCTGCTCATAAGACGATTTCTTTAATATTGACTTGCTTAGCAGTCAATATTTTTTCTTTGATACCTCCTACTGGCAACATCTTATCGATCCTATTTTTCAAGTTTTTCATAATTAATTACACTCTATATAAATACAGAAAAAACAAAGAGGTTTAATTTCATATTAAAGTCAAAAATTAATGTTTGAGTTTAAAGTTACACAAACCATATCTTTTCCTAATTTTGCACACTATAAAACATAGCATAAAATGCCAAGAAGAGAGCGAAATAAGTTTGTAAAAAGAGGACAAGTAATTGAGATTTTAATTGAAGATTATGCCTTCGGCGGAAAAGGAATTGGAAGAATACGTTCTGAAGAAGGTGTCTTTGTAGTTTTTGTACCCAATACGTTACCAGGACAATTGGTAAAAGCTCGTGTTGAAAAATCGAAAAAGAAATATGCTGAATGTAAACTGATTGATGTTTTACAACATTCAGATGATGAAGTAACTGTTCCGTATCAAGACATTCCAGGAGCTCCTTATATTCAATTACCTATAGAATTACAACATCAATACAAAAAAGAAAGTACCCTATCATTATTTAAACGTATTGGTAAAGTTGAAAACATTGAAGATTTATTTGATGAGTTTATTGCTTCCCCTAATGTATTTCACTATCGAAATAAAATGGAATATGGTTTTTCTGCCATTGGTTACGACCGTGAAAATAAAACCGATATAGATGAATTTACTTTAGGCTTTAAACGTCGTGGTGTTTGGTGGATGGGTGATAATCTTGAAAAAGATTCTGGTTTGTTCGACAAACAAGTAGAAGACAATATTAAAAACATTAGAGAATATTGTAAAAAAACTGGTTTAGCACCTTGGCACGGACCTAAAAAGGAAGGTTTTTTTAGGTATTTTGTAGTAAGAAAATCGTACAAAACCAATGAATTATTATTCAATTTAGTTACCACTTCTCACGATTTAGAAAAATTCGATTTAGAAAAATTTGCCAACTATTTAGTAGCGTTATTTGGCGATAGAGTTGCGGGCTTACTGCACACTATTAACGATGAAACTGGCGATAGAACCATCGCTACCTCAGGAAGCATTCAATTGATATACGGAAAAGATAAAATCGTTGAAGAACTGTTAGGATTAAACTTTGAAATTAGCATGAAAAGCTTTTTTCAAACCAATCCTAAATCTGCCGAAAAACTATATACAAAAGTAGTTGAGTACGCATTAGAAAACAAAGAGGCTATAGACAATACTGTAGTAATGGATTTATTCTGTGGAACAGGAACGATTGGACAAATTATCGCCTCAAAAGCAACGAATACAAAAATTGTAGGAGTCGACATCGTAGCTTCTGCCATTGAAGATGCCAAAAAAAATGCTGAGCGAAATAATATTGACGGTTTGCAGTTTTATGCCGCTGATGTAGGAAAGTTCTTAAACGAGCATCCACAGTATAAAAACAATATAAGAACCCTTATTTTAGATCCAGCTCGTGCGGGTATTGCTCCCAAAACGCTAAAAAAAATCATCAACTTAAACGCAGACAGAATGGTTTATGTATCTTGTAACCCAGCAACACAGGCTCGTGATACGGAAGAATTGATAAAAAACGGATATCAATTAAAAAAGATTAGTTTAGTAGACCAATTTCCGCATACATCACACATAGAAACAGTTGTTTTGTTTGAGAAATAATTAAGTAAGAATTAATACGTTTAACTGTTTAAAGGTTTAATTTTAAACTACTAAACAGAAGAAGCTATTAAAATCATAAATAAATTTACATCTAAATTAAATGAAAAAATACATTGCTTTATTCATACTTATAGCGGGTTTAGCAGCTTGTGAAAAGGATGATTTCTGTACTCAAAATCCTGTAACTCCTAATTTGGTACTAACCTTTTATGATAAAGATGAAACCAATGACAAAAAAAATGCAGCACGACTTTCTGTAATTGCAGAAGGAAAAACAGACAGTCTCTTTATAAATAGAACGACAGACAGTATTGCTATTCCATTAAACAGTTTATCGCAAAAAACAGTGTATAATCTAAAAATAAACGACGTAGACGGTACGATAGCAACCAATCAAACTGCTACGCTTACTATTGAATATAACCCAAAAGAAGACTATGTATCTCGCTCATGCGGTTTCAGAATTATTTTTGAAAATGTAACCTTAGACCATACAAATTGGATAGATAGTTTATCAACCAAAGAAATTCCTTTAATCGATAACCAAGCCCGCGCTCATGTACAAGTATTTCATTAATCTATGCTTCGTATTGGCTTTTGTGAACGGATATTCACAAGAAAATACGCCTAAAGAAAAATCTGAAGAAAAAAAAGATACCGTTATTTATAAAACAGGTTACGGACTGCGGATTGGTGCAGATATTAGTAAACCCGTGCTTGCTATTGTTGATAAAAGTTATAGCGGGCTAGAAATAGTGGGGGATTATAGAGTATCTGAAAAGTGGTATGTTGCTACAGAACTAGGATACGAAGAAGAAATTACCTTTGAAGATTTTACGGCATCAACCTCTAAAGGAAGTTATATACGTTTAGGAGCTAATTACAACGCATACGAAAATTGGTTAGACATGAATAACGAGATATATGTGGGCATGCGCTATGGTTTTGCCATGTTTGACCATACGCTGAATAGCTATACCCCTAATGTTACGACAGGAACTACAGGAGTTCCTCCTTACTTCTCCCCCAACACAATACAAACATCTGTAACCGATGAAGGGCTAACCGCTCATTGGACTGAATTACAGCTGGGTATAAAAGCTGAAACTTTAAAAAACTTGTTTATAGGCTTTAGCTTCTCGTATAAAATTATGTTAAGTCTCGATGATCAAACAGGGTTTAAAACATTATATACCCCTGGGTTTAATCGTGTTTTTGCGAGCGATACTGGTTTCGGGTTTAATTACACAATATCGTATTTAATTCCTTTTGTTAATAAATAAATTATTGCCATACAGTTGGTTTTATTAACTTTACTCTCTCTCAAAACTAAAACTTATTAACAATGAATAAAATCCCTAGTGTAAACTTAGCAGATTTTTTGTCGGACGATGCTGAAAGAAAACAAAAATTCATTAATGAAATTGGTGATGCTTATGAAAATATAGGGTTTGTGGCTTTAAAAGGGCACTTTTTAGATGACAAATTAGTAGCTAACTTATATACTGAAATTAAAAAGTTTTTTGATTTACCTACAAGCGTTAAAGAAAAATACGAAATCCCAGGAATTGGTGGTCAAAGAGGCTATGTTTCTTTTGGTAAAGAAAGTGCTAAAGGAAAAAAAGAAGGCGATTTAAAAGAGTTTTGGCACTTTGGTCAGTATGTTGATGCAGACTCAAAATATGCAAAAGAGTACCCACAAAATGTAGAAGTTGAAGAATTACCTGAATTTAATAAAGTAGGTAAAAAAGCATATCAAATGCTAGAAAAAACAGCTCAATATGTCTTACGCTCATTAGCATTACACTTAGGCTTAGAAGAAACTTATTTTGACAACTACATTAAAAACGGAAACAGTATTTTACGCCCAATTCACTACCCTCCTATTACTACAGAACCTAAAGGAGCTGTTAGAGCAGCTGCTCATGGCGATATTAACTTAATTACCCTACTTATGGGAGCACAAGGAAAAGGGCTACAAGTGCAAAACCATAAAGGAGAATGGATTGATGCCATTGCAGAACCAGACGAATTGATGATCAATGTAGGCGATATGTTATCTCGCCATAGTAACAATAAATTAAAATCAACAATACATCGTGTTACCAATCCTCCTAAAGAATTATGGGGAACATCACGTTATTCAATTCCATTTTTTATGCACCCCGTTTCTGATATGAAACTAGATGTTTTAGAAAACTGTATTGATGAAAACAACCCAAAACAGTTTGAAGATATAACGGCTGGTGAATTTTTAGAAGAACGTTTGCGAGAATTAGGATTGAAAAAATAAATCGACATGGACTTACAAGATCAACTAAAAAATTTATTTCCAGAGCATCAGTTCGAAGAAAAAACCGTCGAGAAAAAACCTGCTATTTGGTTACAAGAAGAGCCCTTACTTTGTAAATACGAAAAACGTAAAGGAAAACCAATTACCATCATAGACGGTTATAATGGAGCCACACAAGACTTTAAAAAGCTTGCTAAAGAAATTAAAACCAAACTAAGTGTTGGAGGCAGTTTTAAAGATGATACTATTATTATTCAAGGAGACTATAGAGATACCATAATGCAACTTTTAAAAGACAAAGGATTCAACGTAAAACGCGTTGGAGGATAAGTAAAAATGTCAGGAATTTGATTCCTCGACATTTTTTTTATATTTACATCTTTTACAAAAAAAGATCATAATTAATAATAACGTGTAAAATAAACCGTTTATTTTATACAAGGTAAAGAAAACCAAATCAATTCCCTTAAAATCATGAAACATTCTTTATTACACATAACCAATGGAGATATCACAACTCAAAGACTTCAAAAATTAAACATCGAAGGCGATATTATTACATGGCGTGAAATGTTGTGCGAAGGTCAAACATCAGTAGATGTAGGTAGTGAAGACTTTTGGAAAACACGTTTTGACTTTTTAAAAACCACGTATAAGGTTAGTAAAAAGAAGTTTATAGATTACACCTTAAAAGAATACCGCAACCTATGTAACCATAAACAACAAGACGAAATTGTGTTGTGGTTTGAATACGACCTATTTTGCCAAATAAACATGCTTGCAGTAATTAGCTGGCTAAAAAGATATCGCAAAAACCATAAGATATCTTTAGTTACAAGTGGTAAAGTAAACGACTCTAAAAAACTACATGGGTTAGGTGAATTATCAGATAGTCAATTAAAAGAACACTTTGAAAATAAGATAGAACTTACGCAAGACGATATAGAATATGCAGATTATATATGGCAATTGTATTGTTCTGACAGTCCGTTACCTCTTGAGAACGCCCATAAATTTAACCCAGAATCACCATTCGTATATTTAGAAGATGCGATAAAATCACATTTACTTCGTTTTCCTTCTATCGAAAACGGATTGAACCATATAGAAAATAATATTTTAAAAACTGCTAACGAACACACATTTGCTAATCAAAATGAATTTGTAGCCGACCTTTTAGCCCATCAAAAAAACTATGGTTTTGGTGATAATCAATATGTTAACAAACTCGAAAATCTTAAAAAATTATTTACCTCTTTCGACCCTGTAAAACTTAATAAAACAGGAAAGAAAGTACTGCAAAACCAAACAAACTATTATGCTAAAATTCGTTCCGATTTTTCGTATCTTGGTGGCGCAAAAAAGTATAGCTATCTCTACGTAAACACTACAGGTAAGCTACTGAAAATTACATCATAAATGAGCATACAACATTCTGAACTCATTTTAAATCCAGATGGCAGCATTTACCATTTGAATTTAAAACCTGAGCATATTGCTACCGATATCATTTTTGTTGGAGACCAATATCGTGTCGATAAAGTCACCAAACACTTTGATACTATTGAATTTAGCACCCAAAAAAGAGAATTTAAAACCACAACAGGTACCTATAAAGGAAAAAGAATCTCTGTAGTTTCTACAGGAATAGGTCCTGATAATATTGATATTATTTTAAACGAGTTAGATGCCTTAGTCAACATCGACTTGAACACACGTCAGGTAAAAAAAGAACTCACACAATTAAACATTACCAGAATAGGAACTTCGGGTTCTTTACAAGCCGATATTCCTGTAGATAGCTTTTTATTAAGTTCTCACGGATTAGATCTAAGCGGAATGTTACAGTATTATCAAGTAGATGACATTTCACATCCTGATATTGAAGAAGCTTTTATAAAACACACCCATTGGAGCACAAAGAAATCGTATCCTACAATTGTTTCTAATGGAAAAACTTTAGAAGACAAGCTATTATCTGACAAGGTTTATATAGGAATTACAGCTACCGCTGGTGGCTTTTACGGACCTCAAGGGCGTGTGCTACGATTGCCCTTACAAGATGCTGACTTGAATAAGAAGATAGATAGTTTCAATTTCAATAACTACCGAATTACAAACCTTGAAATGGAAACTTCTGCTATTTATGGGTTAGCTAAATTAATGGGACATAATGCAGCTTCAATGAATGCTATAATTGCCAATAGAGCTAATGGAACGTTTAGTGAAGATCCGTACAAAGTGGTAAATGATTTAATTGTATATACACTTGAGAAATTAGTTGAATAAATGCTGAAATTAAAAATAGGTGGTGTTCCAGAACACTTTAATTATCCGTGGTACATCACTTTAAAAAATAAAGAATACACGAAAGAAGGTATCAACTTACGCTGGGAAGATTATCCTGGAGGTACAGGAGCTATGTGCAAAGCGCTACGTTCTGGTGAAGTTGATATTGCCTTGGTACTTACTGAGGGAATTATAAAGGATATTATAAATGGAAATCCTTCAAAAATTACGCAAACCTTTGTAAAAAGTCCACTCGTATGGGGAATTCATGTCGGTGCCAATTCTAAATTCAAGACAATTGATGATTTAGAAAATGCTACCGTAGCCATTAGTCGGTTTGGCTCAGGATCTCACCTTATGGCAATCGTAAATGCCCATAACAACGGTTGGGATATTAGCAAATTACAGTTTAAAGTAGTTGGAGATTTACAAGGAGGGATTGATACCTTAACCAATGGAGAAGCTGATTACTTTATGTGGGAACACTTTACCACCAAGCCCCTAGTAGATAATGGCACTTTTAGAAGAGTTGGCAACTGCCCTACCCCTTGGCCTTGTTTTGTAATTGCCGTTCGTAATGACATATTAGAAAATCATTTTGAAGAAGTTAAAAAAGTACACGATATCATTAATAATTGTACTAAAGATTTTAAAGACTTTGATAATATTGATGAAATTCTCGCCAATAGATACGAACAACAACTAGAAGACATTCAAGAATGGTTATCTATTACCGAATGGAATGATGGCGAACCTATTTCTGAAAATTTAATTACCGACATACAAAATAAAATGGTAGCTTTTAACGTTATTGAAAAGAAGGAAAATTCTGGTAACTTTATCAGAAATATGTATATTTGATTTTTATAAAACTGATTAATGATGAAAAAAGTAGTATTTATTGCAATTTGTACTGTTAGTTTATTAGGTTTTTCTTCTTGTGGAAGTACGAGCCCTTGTGGTTTAGCAAAAACTAATCAAAACAAACAAAAACAACATCAACAACAAGAAATAGTAGCTGCCGAAGCAACAGTAGTAGCGATTGCTGAATAAGTTGATGTTTCTTAATTCAAATTCAATAAATCCGCTTTTTCAGGCGGATTTTTTAATTTTATAGAGCATATAAATTACGCTTTCCTTTCTAATTCTCTCTTTAATTTTTATCTTCTTTAAGTTACTTTTTATTTGTAGCAAAAAAATACATATCTTCACAAAAATCAATAATATTTAATAAATAAATCCAACTTTATGAAGAAAAAAATTCTTTTAAGTATTCTATCAATTATGTTACTCAGTTTTGTTTCTTGCGAAAACAAAGAAAAAAAGAAGCAACCAACCCCACTCCCCAAAAAGAAGCAACGCAAGACAACACTGCAACCGAAACCAAACTCGCCAAATTTAATTACAAAAACAAAAAACCTGTAAATGGCAAACTAAAAGGAGTTGTTGAGCTAGGAGCCTCTGGTTTTAACTCTTTTATTATTGAATTAGACAAAGACAAAAACTGGGAAGTAAAAAGCAAAGAATTTGGTAATAGTTTAATTGCTGAAGGACTTACCAGTCCTGAGGAAGTCAATGCTAAATTAAAACAGTACATTCAGAAAATTGTTGAATTTGGTGTAGCTCCAGACGAGATTCACTTTGTTGTAAGTTCTGGTGCCGAAAAAGAAGATGTGACACAAACAATAAAAAAAGAACTTGAAAAAATAGGATATGTAATTAATATTGTAACTCCTGAAGAAGAAGGAAAGTACGCTTTAAAATCAGTATTACCTAAAAGATTTGAACAAACTGGTTTTGTGGTTGATATCGGTTCAGGAAATACCAAAATATCTTACATTAATGATGATGAAATCATTGGTAAAGAAACGTATGGTGCTAAATATTTTCAGAAAAACATTAACGATAGTATCGTGTATAAAGAGGTGTTTAACATTATCGAAACAGTACCCGAAAGAAGGAGAGCTCAAAATTTTATGATTGGAGGCGTTCCTTATGAATTAGCAAAATATTTAAGACAAGGTGACGAAAGGTATACTGTTTTAGATAAAGACACTAAACTATATAAAGAAGTTGTAGAAAAAAAGGGGAAAAAAGTAGCATCTGGATTAACTATTTTTAAAGCAGTTGCCGATGCTTCTCAAACCAATACCATTATTTTTGACTGGGATGCTAACTTCACTATTGGCTTTTTATTGAGTCTTGATTATTAGTAAAATAACAACATATTCAAGTCAAAAAATGTATCATAAAAATACCTGAGTATTGCTCAGGTATTTTTTTATACACTACTATAAGATTTTATAAAGAATACGGTTGATATTGTATGTTTTTATAATTTGAAATAAACATAAAAAAATTCTCTTTTTACCGAAAACTGTTAATTCTTCTTTGCCAACATAGGTACAAACCTAAAATCACCTAACTCATGCTTTTCAAATTCTTTTGGCGACTTTCTAATAAAAAGAGTCATTACTTGCTCTTGATTTCCCACAGGAATTAACAACCTACCTCCTACTTTTATTTGCGACAACAATGCTTTGGGTACGTAAGGAGCTCCAGCAGTAACAATAATTTTATCAAAAGGAGCTTCTTTTGGCAATCCTTTGTAACCGTCTCCAAAAACAAAACGCTTTGGTTTATACCCTAACTTTGGTAAAAACAGCGAAGTTTTTTTAAACAACTCATGTTGTCTTTCTATCGAATACACTTCTGCCTCCAGTTCTAATAATACCGCTGTTTGATATCCAGATCCTGTACCAATTTCCAATATCTTCTCACCCGATTGTACTTCTAATACTTGTGATTGAAATGCCACTGTATAAGGTTGAGAAATGGTTTGTTCGGCAGCAATAGGAAATGCCTTGTCTTGATACGCATGTGCCTCAAAACTACTATCCATAAACAAATGTCTTGGAATTTTTCTAATCGCATTTAACACTTTTCCGTCAGTAATTCCTTTTGCTTCTAAAACGTTTGCTAATTGATTTCTAAGTCCTTGATGTTTAGTTGTGTCCCTCATTATTACCTTACTCTAGCTATAGGAATGGCTCCTTATATTGCTGTAAAACCTATTATTTCTTGTTTCAAAAACCCATTATAGGGCTACTAATTATAAAATTTCGGCAGGCTAAAAGTAGTAATAAATCTGTATAAAAGTGTATCTTTGTTTACGTTGATTTTTTTGTTAAAGAAATTTCTTTTTAAACAGACCAATCAAATAACTAATAATCTTTCACTTATGTTAAAAGCTGGAGTCTTAGGCGCAGGTCACTTAGGGAAAATTCACTTGCGCTTGTTACAACAATCAGAAAAATACGAATTAGTAGGGTTTTACGACTCTTTTACAGAAAATGCACAGAAAGTAGCTGACGAGTTTGGGTATAAATTATTCGATTCGGTAGAAGAATTGATTGATGCTGTTGAGGTAGTTGATATTGTTACTCCAACACTTTCTCATTTCGATTGTGCTAAACAAGCCATTGAAAAAGGAAAGCATATTTTTATTGAAAAACCTATTACCAGCACCTTATTAGAAGCAGAAGCTATTAAAACCTTGGCAAGTCAATACCATGTTCTCGGACAAGTGGGGCATGTAGAGCGTTTCAATCCTGCTTTTGTAGCTGTAAAAGATTTGATAGACACTCCTATGTTTATCGAAACACATCGTTTGGCTGAGTTCAATCCTAGAGGAACCGATGTGCCTGTGGTGTTAGATTTAATGATACATGATATTGATATTATTTTATCGGTTGTAAAATCTAAAGTAAAAAATATACATGCTAGTGGTGTATCGGTAATTTCAGAAACTCCTGATATTGCCAATGCCCGTATCGAATTTGAAAACGGATGTGTTGCCAATCTAACTGCGAGTAGAATTTCGATGAAAAATATGCGTAAGAGTCGTTTTTTTCAAAAAGACGCCTATATTTCAGTAAATTTCTTAGAAAAGGAATCTGAAGTCGTTAGAATGAAAGATGTACCCGAAAAACCTGACGAGTTTGCTATGATTTTGCAGAATGCTGAAGGTGTTAAAAAACAAATTTATTACGACAATCCTAAAGTGGAAGCCAACAATGCTATTTTAGATGAATTAGAGTCTTTTGCAGATGCTATTCATAATAATACAACTCCTATTGTTTCGTTGCGTCAAGGTACCGAAGCTTTACGTGTAGCACATCAGATTATAGATTGTTTTTAAATGGTACTTAACAGATTAAAGATTTCAACTTTTTTTATTTTTAAACCTTTTCATAAATATTGCGTTAGGGATTGAGTGGTTTGTTTGAGCTCTTTTGAGCATTTAGCGTAGGCGAAATGCTCAAAAAGCGAGTAACGAAAGCCCGCCCCAAAGGGAACGCCCAAATAACGCATACACACTTAATGAAAACATATAAAATAAATACAACAGAATTTAATGAATGGTACACTTTTAAACTTTTTAACTTTTTAACTTTTTAACTTTTTAACCTTTTAACCTTTTAACCTTTTAACCTTTTAACTTTCAAACTAAAAAACAAAATAAACATGAAAAATATCGCCGTAATTGGAGCAGGAACAATGGGAAATGGAATTGCGCATACCTTTGCTCAATTTGGATACAATGTTCAACTTATCGACATTTCGCAAGCTGCCTTAGATAGAGGTTTAGCCACCATTACTAAAAACTTAGATAGAATGGTTGCGAAAGAAAAAATTACTGAAGACGATAAAAATAATACCTTAAACAATATTACTACCTACACTTCTATCGAAGAGGGAGTTCAGTATGCTAGCTTGGTGGTTGAGGCTGCAACTGAAAATGTAGATTTAAAGTTGAAAGTTTTTAAAGATTTAGATGAAGTTTGTCCTGAAGAAACTATTTTGGCTACTAATACCTCATCAATCTCAATTACACAGATTGCTGCTGCTACCAATCGACCTGAAAAAGTAATTGGTATGCACTTTATGAACCCTGTACCCATTATGAAATTGGTAGAAATTATTAGAGGATACAATACGGCTGATGATGTAATGGACTTTACTGTTGATTTGACTAAGAAAATTAACAAAGTTCCTGTAGAAGTTAATGATTATCCGGGGTTTGTTGCCAACCGTATTTTAATGCCTATGATTAACGAAAGTATTGAAACGTTGTATAATGGTGTTGCTGGTGTTGCTGAAATTGATACCGTTATGAAGTTAGGAATGGCACACCCTATGGGACCTTTACAATTAGCTGATTTTATTGGATTAGATGTTTGTTTATCTATCTTAAACGTAATGTACTACGGATTTAAAAATCCGAAATACGCTCCATGTCCGTTATTAGTAAATATGGTTACTGCGGGTAAATTAGGCGTAAAATCTGGCGAAGGTTTTTACGATTATTCAGAAAGCAGAAAAGCGGAGAAAGTAGCGAAGATGTTTTCGTAAACGTTGGTTTTTACCATACAAAAAGGGAAGTTTTACTGATATTATTATATTGAGACTTTTTGCTTAAAATGAACTATCAAAATCCAAGAATAAGAGGCATGATAACAATTTGAATTATGACTTGTGCATCTTTTGAGATTCCTGTTCTTTATCTTGACTTTGAACGTGTATCTTCATAAACTCAAAAAGCACATATTTTTACGCAAAACCTGACGCAAGGGTTAAGGAGTTCTGTTAATTAAATTTGCTTCAACTTATTAAAAACTAGCTCATCAAAAAACCGCCTAAAATTAACTCTTTAGACGGTTTTTTATTTCCCCTTAAATGTAAAATAACTTAATTTATTTCTACTAATTAAATTAAGTACTCAGATGTGTAGTTTTTGAACAATACAAAGTTCATAAAATAAATGGTTGTTTTCTTAATTTTTTCCTTAAGCGACTTGTTTTTCATCATTAGTGTTAGTTATCTTATCTCAAAAAAAAAGCAGCCCTTAGGACTGCCTTGAATTTTTATACCGTTAGTTGATCATTTTAGTTTTCTTTTTTCTCTTCATCTTTTGATACTTTATTCCAAATTTTCACTTCATCATCTTCGGTTATTCCTTCCAATATTTCAACATTAACTCCATCTGAAATTCCTAATTTAACCTCTCTTTTTTCAAACTCTTGATCTCCCGTTTTTACTTCTACATAAGGTTCTTCTGTTTTTCTATCAAATTGTAATAAAGCCTCCTTTATAGATAGAACACTGTCTTTCTTATTTAAAACTATTTCTGCATTGGCACTATAGCCTGCTCTAATAAAATGCTCTTCATCTAATGAAACATCTGCTTTGATTTTAAATTGTACTGCTCCTCCTTCATCTTTTCCTTTTGGTGCAATAAAATTTAGTACTGCTGGAAATTTTTTGTCTTCAATTGCGCCTAACGCTACTTCTATATTCGTTCCTTTTTTTAGTTTACCTACTTCTGACTCATCAACTTGCCCTTCAAAAATCATTTTTGTCATATCAGCAATAGTGGCAATAGTTGTTCCTGCGTTGAAATTATTTGACTGGATTACTTGGTATCCTTTTTTTACAGGAATTTCTACTACCATACCAGAGGTTGTTGCTCGAATGTTGGTGTTTGCTCCTGCCGACCCTACAGATCCTCTCTTGATGATTTGATAATCATTCTGTGCATTTTTTAAATCGTTTTTTGCTTGATTGTACGACAATTGAGAGGCTTCAAATTCTTGACTAGATATTACTCCTTTATCAAACAACTTCTTATTTCTTTCGTATTGAGTCTGAGCATTGTTTAATTGAATTTGTACTGAATTTATTCTTCCTCTGGCACTTTGTAACGACTGTTCGTTTGGCACCACTCTCACTGTTGCTAACAAGTCTCCTGCTTTTACAATAGCTCCTTCTTCTACAATAATTCTATCTATAATACCTGTTATTTGAGGTTTAATCTCTACTTCTTCTAACGGCACCACTTTTCCTGTAGCTACACTCTTTTTTACAATAGTAGCTTTAAAAGGTTTTTCTGTTTCATATTCAATTGGTGATGCGCTGTTTTTTTTACCAAACCATATTAACACCGCTATCAATGCTAACGCTATTCCACCAAAAACGATTATTCTTTTCATTTGTCTGTATTTATTTTCTTGTTAATTGACTATTTATTCTTCTCTGAGTGCTTCTATAGGTTGAATTATTGTTGCCATGTAGGCAGGAATAAATCCTATGAGAGTTCCTAAAACGATTAATACTGTATACGCTATTAGCACTATAGGAATATCTACAGTTGGGTTTGTTAATAAATCTAATGCATCTATTACCATTAGAATCAATCCTCCTGCAATAATTCCTAGAGATCCTGCTAACAGGGTAAGGAAAACTGATTCTAAAATAATTTGTTGTCTTATTTTTCCTGGTGTAGCTCCTAATGCTCTTCTAATTCCGATTTCTTTCGTACGTTCTTTTACGGTAATTAATAAGATATTACCGATGGCAAAAACTCCTGCAATTAAAGTGGCAATTCCTACAAACCAGGTTAAAAACTGCATTCCTGTTAAAAAACCTGTTACTTTGGCTATCTCTTTTCCTAAATTAAACCCTCTAAAAGCTCTATTATCATCTGGGTGTATTTTATGCAATCTTTGTAACAATACCTTTACATCTGCTTCTACTTGTTCTATATCATACTCAGGTTTTCCTGTTACAACCATCCAACGAAATTTATCTCCTTGATTATAAACGAGTCGAAATGTACTAAATGGTATATGAATATTGTTGGTACCTTCAAACCTACTGGGTTTGTATACTCCTATTACCATATAACCAATATTATTGATTTTAATGTAAGCCCCTAAAGCTTCTTCATCTTTATCAAATAATTGCTTGTAAACTTCATCACTTATTACACAAACTTTTTTATTTTCATTAATATCTTGTTGGTTGATAAACCTACCTTCTATTAACTTTTTCTTTTGCACTTTATCTAACAAAGGGTAGTCTCCGAAAACTGTCAAGCTAGCTGTTTTAAGTCCGTATACCACTTGACTTACAGTTACATTTCTTGGAACAACAAATTCTACGCCCTCTATTTCACTTCTTATTTTTTCTACATCACCTGTCGTTAGGTCAATTTGTCTTCCTTCCTGAAATCCTTTAAATGGTTTTGTAGTTTTGCTACCAGACATAAAAACACTATTGGTAGCAAAATCACCGAATAAGTTATTAAATCCGTTCTCAATTCCTTTAGCCGCGCCTAAAAGTCCTACTAACAATAGTATTCCCCAAAAGGCTCCAAATATGGTAATGGCTGTTCTTGTTTTGTTTTTACGAATGCTTCCGTAAATTTCTTGCCAAGTATCTTTATCGAATAGAAATTTCATAGTTAATCTGCTCTTAAGGCTACAATAGGTTTAATCTTCGCTGCTTTCTTTGCTGGTAGATACCCTGCTATCATTCCTGCCAAAATCAAAGTAATGGTAGCTCCCACCACTATCGGAGTAGATACTCCTGGGTTAAGAATAAAATATTTTTCCAAACTAGGTCCTGCTAATTCTAGTATTCCAACACCTAACATCAGACCAAAATATCCTGATATAGCAGTAATTAAAATAGCCTCAAGCATAATCATTGATACGATAGATTTTGGAGTAGCTCCAATTGCTTTTCTTATTCCTAGTTCTTTGGTACGCTCTTTAACTATGTAAACCATAATATTGCTAATACCTACCACGCCGGCTATTAGGGTTCCAAGTCCTATAATTAGTATTAAAATGCTCAATCCTACCATCATCGCCGATACTTCTTTATTACCCGATGCGTAATTATTAATTCCTATTCCTCTTTGATCATTAGGTGAAACTTCGTGTTTTTTCTTTAACTCTCTGTGCATTTTGTTACTAAATGCTAACGCTTCATCAATACTCATTTCAGGATTGTAAGTCATCCCAAACTCATCTACATAATCATTGTTACCGTAAATTTGCTGCATGGTGGTAAATGGGGTGTAAATAAAACGTTCGTCGTTATCACCTCCAGGATCAGAAAATACTCCTATAACTTTATAAATAATTCCTCCAATGTTCAATTGTTTACCGTAGGCACTTATTTGACCAAATAAGTCTTTTTCAACCAAACGACCAATAACCACTACTTTTGCTTTTTCGTTGATATCTCGAATATTTAAAAAACGTCCTTCTGTAATTTCGGCTGATTCTAATAAATCATACTTTGGATATACCCCTCTTAGAGTATAATTATCTTCTTCTGTTTTATAAACTACTTTTGCGCTTCTTTGTAGTCGAGGACTAATCATTTGAATTTTATCTGAATACTTCTCTTTTAAAAACTCAAAATCATCATTTTTAAATTGAATTCTTCGACCTATCTGGTGTCCTTTATAAGCTTTTGTTGTAGTATTAGTCCATATATATATTGAGTTAATTGCATCTTTTGCAAACTCATTTTTAAACGTATTTTGAAGCCCATTTCCTATTCCAAATAACAAGGTGAACAGTAAAATAGCGAAAGCTACCGTGAATCCTGATAAAATCGAACGCAATTTGTTTTTACCAATACTCTGAAATATTTCTCTCCAACTGTCTAAATCAAACATACTTAAATTGCTTTTGCTTTATTCATCGCTACTGCTGTAAGCTCATCACTAATAATAATTCCGTCTTTTAGGCGAACAATTCTATTGGTTTGTGCGGCTACTTCTTCTTCGTGTGTAATGACAAAAACCGTCATGCCTTCATCATTAATTTCTTTTAATAAATCCATAACCGAATCGGTTGTAGTAGAATCTAGTGCTCCTGTTGGTTCATCTGCTAATACTACTTTTGGTTTAGTTACCAATGCTCTGGCAATAGCAACACGTTGTTTTTGACCTCCAGACAGTTCGTTTGGTAAATGGTTTGCCCATTCTTTTAAACCTACTTTTTCAAGGTATTCTAAAGCCGTTTCTAATCGCTCTTTTCTAGAAACTCCTTTGTAGTATAAAGGTAAGGCTACATTTTCTAAAGCTGTTTTGTATGCTATGAGGTTGAATGATTGAAAAACGAATCCTAAAAATTTATTGCGCAATACTGCGGCTTTCTTTTCATTTAGGTTTTCAATGAGCTGCTCGTTCAAGTAATATTTTCCTTCATCATGTGTATCTAACAAACCTACAATATTTAATAAGGTAGATTTTCCTGATCCTGAAGACCCCATAATAGACACAAATTCTCCTTCTTTTATGTGTAAATCTAATCCTTTTAAAACATGTAATGAATCTTTACCTATAGGATAAGACTTGTGAAGATTTTCTATACGAATCATAGTATTAGTTGATTTTTTATAAAATAAATACTGACACCTATAATTTACGTAAATTATCGTTAAATCATTATTTACTTTCTTACAAGACGCTTACTTTTGATTTATGTTACAAATTAATTTTTTATTTTTCTTAAAAAACTATACATGAAGAACTTACCAAAGCATAAAAAAGTAATTTTATTTGATGGTATTTGTAATTTTTGTAATGATAGTGTGTTAACAATTATAAAACACGACACTAACAATACATTTGTATTTACGTCTCTTCAATCTGATACAGGAAAAGAAATTACACACTACTTAGGGGTCGATACTGCTGAAATTGATTCTATCATTTTATATGAACCTGGTGTTGCGTACGATATTAAATCTACAGCAGCTTTAAAAATTATGAATGATTTTGGTGGACTTTGGAAATTAACACAAGTGTTTTTTATTTTTCCTGAAGGTTTTAGAAATATCGTGTATGACTTTATTGCTAAAAATCGTTACAAATGGTTTGGTAAAAAGGAAACTTGCATGATTCCCTCTGAAGAAATACAGGATAAGTTTTTATAAAAAACAAACTCACCACATTGGTGAGTTTGCACAAATAGGAAAACTTCCTTTCTGTTAGTGGTTTTTTCTATGATATAGAATATAGAAAAAATAGTCGGGGAACTCTCTATAAGATAAACTACCCCATACATGCATACTGGGTAAAATTATTTAAGAATTTCGTGGCAAGCCCAGGGAAATTATACCTTTGACTATCTATCTACCTGCGATTAAAAAGTAAAACGGACTCCTAACTTATAATTTCTTCCTAAGGTTGAATATCCTAATATTTCTTGGTAATCTTCATTTAATATATTCGTAACTGCTAAAAATAACCTTACATTATCATTTAGCGAATGGTTTGCCGAAAAGTCTAACAATGAATAAGACGCTAAAGAAACATTTTCATAAGGAAAATTTCTAAAGTCTGTATCGTCTCTATCACTAACATACTGATAATTTAAAGACATATTGGTAGCTTTCATTTCATAAGTTACCCCTGCATTTACTTTATGCTTTGGTATTCTAATCGCTGTTTCTTCATTGTTTGTATAGGTATAATTCGTGTTTAATGCTACACTTTCTAAGGGCTTATAATTTGCATTGAATTCCACTCCGTTTATAACAGCATCACCAATATTATCCATGGTATAGGTAGCAGGGTTGTAGGCTATTATACTTTCTAGCTCTCTATTAAAGTAAACTGCATTCAATACCAATGAGTTTACCTTATACTCTACTCCACCTTCATACGTTGTACTCTCTTGTGGTTCTAAGTCAACATTTCCCCAAGAAGCATACAATTCTTGAATAGACGGAGCGATAAATGCTGTACTGTAAGATGCTAAGAATCTAACATATCCGCTTTCTTGTTTTATTCGATACGACGGATTTAGGTTATACACAAAATGAGTACCGTACTTATTGTGGTTGTTCAATCGAACTCCTGCGTTTACGTTGAATCCAAAATCTGATACATACACTGCATTTACATACGGATCGATTAATGTCGTAATAGGTTCTTCAGAATATTCAGTTTTTGTCAGCTCAGTTTCTCCATAGGGAATTGCATAAGTTTCAATAGTGTTGTGTTGTAAATTCACTCCCCCTAAAAGATAAAGGTTATCAAATTCGTGCTTTACAAATGCATCTGTTATATAGTTTTCACCTTTGCTAATTCCTGGATATTGTGTGTTAACTCTGTTTGAATCATACTTACTATACGCCATATTTATTTGTACACTTCCTTTTTCATATTCATATTTAGGAGCGAGGCTTACTCGGTAACTTTTATCAAAGGAAACGTTATCTGCATCGGTAAAAGAACCTCCGTCATAGCTACTGGTAAATTCGCTATAGCTACCCAAAGTATTGATAGAAAATGCTTCATTAAATTGGTAACCTAACTTTACGTTGGTAGCAATACGTTGAAAAGGGTCGTCTTTAAAAGTTCCTCCATTTTCTGGTCTTGCTGCCGACATTCCCCTAGTATCAAGAGAAGAAAAACTTACTAAATAGTTAAAGTCTTTTATTTTTCCATTCACATTTGCTGAACTTTGAATACTTGTACCATTTTTTGTGTTTTGGTCATTATTCGTCCCGCCGAATAGCGATAATGCTACGTTGGCTTTGTTTGATGTTGCTTCCTTTAATTTGATGTTTATGACCGCTGTTGCAGCACCAGTACCGTATAACGTACTCGCTGCCCCTTTGATTACTTCAATAGATTCAACATCGTTTATATCTAACAATCGTAAATCGAAACTTCCAGAGGGACTTGACGGATTGGATACTTGAATTCCATCAATTAAAACCACCACTTCTTTGGTACTTCCTCCTCTCACAAAAACACCCAAATTTTGCCCAGGAACACTTGTATTTCCGTTGATTTCAATTCCTGAAATAGTATTAATTAAATCAACCACATTTTTACCACTATTTCTTTCAATGGTTTTGGCTGTTATTTTATGAATAACTTTTCCAGAATTTTCTTTTTTTAAGTTGAATTTAGAGTCTGAAATGACAACTTCATCGAGTTGTATTGTTTTTTCTTTTTCTTGCGAATGCATTTGAAACGCAAAAATTGATGTTAAAACACTTACGTAAAGTACTTTTTTCATTGTTACCTAATTAGTTAAGTTTAAAATCAGGAAAAATATAAGCGTAGCTGTACCACACCCAAACTTTTATCCCGAAAGTTCGAATTATTTATTGAGTTTTGGCAGGTCTCCTGGCTTGCGTCTTGTAATCTACCTTCCCATTTAAAAAAACAGTGGTTTAAGTGATTGTTACAAGCTTACTAGCTTACAGTTGCGGGAACAGCTTCGGTTTTGCACCGAATTCCCTTTTAATTTTCTTTCATGCGATCATTAAAGAAAAACCAAAAATCACGACAAATGTATCGCATTCTTATAAATAAACAACCATCTCATCATAATAATTTGCGAATTTTGTTTTTAAACGCTCCTGTAGCATGTAAAATTCTGGAAGAATCCTATTTTTAAAGTTGTCTTAGTGAACATTTATAATCAACGACATACCTCTTTTTTATAGTTTTTACCATTTGTTACACCTAATATTGAGTTGAAAAACAATCAATGCAAATCGTAATTGCAGAAATACACGTACTTTTGACGGGTAAAATTCATTTCTATGAAACGCTATTTATCTATTCTTTTGGTATTGTTTCTATTCTTGCAATGCAAACAAGCACCTAAAAAAACGACTGAAAATAAAACTGTATCAAGCACTATAAAGTACGCTAAAGGTTTTGATATTATTGCTGAAAATGGTTTAAAAAAATTGATTATTAAGAGGGCATATCAAGGTACGAACGAGCATTTTTCGTATATCCTTTCTCATACAACCAACCTTTCTAAGCAAGAAATTAAAGTTCCTGTAGAAAAAATAGTGGTAACCAGTACCACGCATATTCCGATGTTAGAACTTTTGAATGCTGAAAATACCATTGTTGGTTTTCCGCATACCCAATACATTTCTTCACAAAGAACAAGAAATAGAATCAAAGAAGGTCAAATTGTTGAATTAGGTATGGAGCAAGACATTAATATGGAAACTTTACTAGATATTCGACCTGAGTTGGTTGTTGGTTTTGCCTTACACCCGAACACAAAACTATACCAAAACATTAAAAAAACAGGAATTCCTGTCATTTTTAATGGCGATTGGCTGGAGGAAACTCCGTTAGGAAGAGCAGAATGGATTAAGTTTTTTGGGGCTTTATACGGAAAAGAGAAAGAAGCGGATAGTATTTTTACTAACATAGAAAACGAATATCTAAGAGCAAAAAAAATCGCTAAAAGTAGTGATACTCAGCCTACCATTATATCGGGAAGTATGTTTAAAGATGTGTGGAATGTGCCTGCTGGCGAGAGTTTTACTGCGACCCTTTTCAACGATGCGAACCTCAACTATTTATGGAAAGACACCAAAGGAACAGGTAGTTTACCCCTAAGTTTTGAGAGTGTGTTGGAAAAAGGACAACATGCTGATTTTTGGTTGAACTGTGGTGTGTACACCAGCAAAGAACAGTTGACTGCGGCGAATATCCACTACCAAGAATTTGACGCATTTACCCATAACAAGATATTTTCTATTGGGCACGATAAAGGCGAAACAGGAGGTTTGGTGTATTATGAACTGTCGCCCGTACGACCCGATTTGGTACTTAAAGATTTGATAAAAATCACACAGCCAGGTTTGTTACCTGAGTATGAATTGACTTTTTATAAAGAAGTGAAGTAGGTTTTTAATTAACCTGTAGCCATATTTCAGGACTATAAATAGAGTATTGAAACTTTAGAAGTTTAAAATAAAACTCTTCTAGAGAGTATATAAATTATGCATTCATCAATCTCCTTTCTTAAACTCAAACAGCACTTATTTCTTCAAAATACAAACATTTAAAATCAACAATATTTAATTAAAATGATTTTAAATTGATTTTTTTATAATAAAAAAAATATTTATTTATGCTTTCGGTATAATAATTGATATTTAATTAACATTAATTTAATCTACTATACTATGGAAAACTATCAACTGAAAAGTTTTGATGGAGGGGAAGATTGTTAATAGAATCTGAAAAAGAAAAAGCTTGCTCACGCAAGCTTTTTTTTACTAAAAAATTCTACTATTTAAATGAACAACATTTGGCAATCAGCTTCATTCGCTCTATTATAAAAATCACCAATAGTTAAAATACCGTCAATATCATCAATTAAATCTTTCTTTTCGAGGTGAAACATATCTATTGCTAACTTGCATGCCCACAATTTGCAGCCAGAGTCTGAAAGAATTTCTAAAAACTCGCCTACAGGAGGCATATCTAACTTTTCCATTTCTTTTTTCATCATTTTTGTAGCTAGTGCTTCCATACCTGGCAAACCTCCTATTAAAGTAGGAATATGCATTGCTGGATTACCAACTGTAGCTACATGTAAATGTTCTAGTTTCTTCTTTTGAATTGCTTCTAACCCAAAGAACGTAAAGAATATCTCTGATTCTATGCCCTCCATTCTTGCACCATTTGCCATGATAAATGCGGCATAAACGTTCTCTATAGTTGCTTTTGACAGAATGAAAAGCATTTTTTTTACTTTAGTACTCATAATTTACAGTTTATAGTTTAAATACAACTTTTAGGTTTAGGAACCCCAGCTATTAGGGTTGACTTTTTTAATGGACCTCCTGGAAACAAGTTGTAAAATTCTTTAATATTAATAACTCCGCTTTTTTTAATTCCTCTAATTGATAAAGCTTCTTCATTTTTAACTTTTTCCTGAATATAGTCTATAACTTTCCAATGATCTTCTGTCATTTCTATATCTTCAGTTTTTGCTATTGCCTCTCCAATTTCCTTAGTCCACTGAGAAAAATCTAAAAGATATCCTTCTTCGTTAACGTCTATTTCTGTATTTGCGATTATTTTTTTCATTTTTTTATTAATTTATGGTTTGTATTTTTTTTCCTTTTTTACTCATTCTTGCTGATACAAATGGAATAGAAATTCCTTTCAATAACATATTCCAATAAATCCATCTAAAAGCCAGCTTACCCCAGTGGTTTAAAACGCTTTCTTTTAAAAGTTGCAACGGTCCTACACCTGCAAACGGAAAGGTTCCTGGTACAGGTTCTTGCTCGTAATTAAAATCTATTAATAGTGCCTTATTATCTCCTGTTTCAATGAAACAATTCGCATGGCCATCAAATTCTTCTTCTAAAGGCTTTCCTTGAACATATTTTAGAATATTTTCAGTAAGTATTTCTGCCTGAAAATGCGCTACCGAACCAGCTTTAGAAGCGGGTAAGTTCGTAGCATCGCCTATTACAAAAATATTCTCGTGTGCTACCGATTGTAGTGTATGTTTGTGTGTAGGTATAAAATTTAAGTCATCTCCTAAACCCGAACGCTCTATTACTTCATCTCCCATATTGGTAGGAACGGTTACTAATAAATCGAACGATAGTGCTCTATCAGCATAATCTACTATTTCTTTCTTTTCATTATCAACTCTTTCTATAGCAAAATCGGTTTCAATTGTTATTCCTTTTTGCTCTAACAAATAGCTAAGTTTTTTAGTTGATATAGGTTTGGTAAATGCTCCAGATAACGGTGTTACGTATGTAATATCTACTCGATCTCTTATTCCCTTTTTTCTAAAGTATGAATCTGCTAAGAAAGCAAACTCTAAAGGAGCTACAGGACACTTGATTGGCATTTCTGTAACATGAACCACCAGCTTACCTCCTTCCCAATCTCTCAGTTTATTTCGTAACGCTACGGCTCCTTCATAGGTATAGAAGTCAAAAACATCTTTTCTCCACAAATCTCCTTTCATACCTTCAATTTCTTCAGGAGCTATTTTAGAACCTGTGGCTACGATGAGCAAATCATAGCTAAGAATTTGATTTTCTAATTGGACAAAATTTTTATCTGGATGAATTTTTGCTATCTTTTCTTGAACATATTCAACACCTTTAGGAATGAAATCTTTTCCATTCTTTTTAACTTGTGCTTCTGTATAAGTATCAAAAGGCAAGAATAAAAATCCTGGTTGATAATAATGGGTCTTATATTGATCTACAATAGTTATTTTCCAGTCTTCTTTTTTAAGTTTCTTCACCAAATGATTTGCCATCATTGTGCCTGAGGTTCCAGCACCAAGAATTACTAAATTTTTCATTTTTACTAGTTTTATCTGTTATGTAAGTAACGTAAGCTCGATATTTACATCAAAACTGACATTAATTAAACCGATTCTT
Source organism: Tenacibaculum tangerinum (assembly GCF_029853675.1). Lineage (NCBI taxonomy): Bacteria > Pseudomonadati > Bacteroidota > Flavobacteriia > Flavobacteriales > Flavobacteriaceae > Tenacibaculum > Tenacibaculum tangerinum. Next base: position 903,302 of record NZ_CP122539.1, read on the forward strand.
TTCGTTTTACATGATAAAGTTATGTGGAATTCAAGGTAAAGGACATGATAAAAATCATTTTTTCATAAATCTGAATTACAGTACCTTAAATATGGTGAGTTGTGTAACTTATGTTACAATTTTTTGAACCTCTTTTAGAAAATGGAAGCTTCAATAAAAGAAAAAGTCCTATTTCTTTTAATCGAAATAGGACTTCTAGCTAAGTACGTATTATCTTATGAGTTTTTTATACTTAATTCGTTTTGGCATTAAATCACCACCCAAACGTTTCTTTTTATTCTCTTCATAGTCAGAAAAAGATCCCTCGAAGAAATATACTTGACTATCTCCTTCAAAAGCTAAAATATGTGTACAAATACGATCTAGAAACCATCTATCGTGCGATATTACCACAGCACATCCAGCAAAATTCTCTAAACCTTCTTCTAAGGCTCGTAAGGTGTTTACATCTAAATCATTCGTAGGCTCATCTAATAACAATACATTGCCTTCCTCTTTTAGTGTCATGGCTAAATGCAAACGGTTGCGCTCTCCACCTGATAAAGTGGCTACTTTTTTATTTTGCTCACTTCCTGAAAAGTTGAAGCGACTTAAATACGCTCTAGAGTTTACTTGTTTTCCGCCCATCATTACTAAATCTTGACCTTCTGAAAAGTTTTCCCAAATAGATTTCTCTGGGTCTATATTAGAGTGTGATTGATCTACATAAGCTATTTTAGCGGTTTCTCCTACCTTGAAACTTCCTGTATCTGGTGTTTCTTCTCCCATAATCATTCTAAAAATAGTCGTTTTACCTGCACCATTCGGACCAATGATTCCTACAATGCCTGCTTGCGGAAGATTGAACTCTAAATTTTCGTATAATAATTTATCCCCGTAAGCTTTCGAAACTCCAGTAGCTTCAATCACATTCGTTCCTAAGCGTGGACCATTCGGGATGTATATTTCTAATTTTTCCTCGGTTTGCTTTTGGTCTTGGCTCATCAACTTTTCATAGTTATTCAAACGTGCTTTTTGCTTTGTTTGACGACCTTTTGCTCCCTGACGCACCCATTCTAACTCTCGTTCTAAGGTTTTTTGACGTTTAGAGGCTGTTTTGCTTTCTTGTGCTAAACGCTTCGATTTTTGGTCTAACCAAGAAGAATAATTCCCTTTCCATGGAATCCCTTCTCCTCTGTCTAACTCTAAAATCCAACCTGCAACATTATCTAAGAAATAACGGTCGTGCGTTACCGCAATAACGGTTCCTTTATATTGTGCTAAATGATGCTCTAACCAGTGTACAGATTCGGCATCTAAGTGGTTGGTAGGCTCGTCGAGTAATAAAATTTCTGGTTCTTGTAATAATAAACGACACAAGGCTACACGACGACGCTCTCCTCCTGATAAGACTCCTATTTTCTTATCTCCTTCTGGGGTACGCAAGGCATCCATTGCTATTTCTAACTTCGTATCTAATTCCCATGCGTTTGAAGCATCAATTTTGTCTTGTAGTTCTGCTTGACGTGCCATCAACTTATCCATTTTATCTGCATCAGAATACACTTCTTCTAAACCAAACATATCGTTTATTTTGTTGTATTCATCTAAGATGGCTACAGTTTCTGCTACCCCTTCTTTTACGACTTCTAAAACGGTTTTCTCTTCGTCTAATTGTGGTTCTTGTTCTAGGTAACCAACTTTATATCCTGGTGAAAAA